>JAQUMG010000043.1 GCA_028718265.1 Candidatus Omnitrophota bacterium | reverse complement strand
AGGCGGCACGGCAGTGCCAGCCGAGTTCAAGCGTCCCCGCTTTTTACCGCAGCGAAAGGCCGTGCCTGCGGCAGGCAGGCGTAAAGAATTTTGCTAGACGCGAGGAGAATATCAAAGTTCAATATTTACCCTAAGCCTTAGTGTGTTTTGAGGCATGTGTGGAGTGCCGCCGCGAGGAGCGAGTACCTACATTAGGTAGTAAAGTCTTGCGGGCTAATCTTTGAGGATATTTTGAATCTTCTTTACAGCCTCTTGAGGATTAATAAGCTCTATCTTCTTATCCTTCCGGGTTTTAAGCTCTATTTTGCCGTTCTTAAGGTTCTTCTCTCCTATTACAATATGAATGGGTATGCCGTTAAGATCGGCGTCCTTGAACTTTATGCCGGCGCTCTCGGTACGGTCGTCAAGCATAGCTTCTATGCCCAGATTAAGTAATTCACCGTAAAGCTGCTCCGCTATGTCCATGGATTCCTTGTGGGCCGTATTAAGAGGCAGGATAATTACATGGTATGGCGCTAAAGACATCGGCCAGATTATACCGTCTTTATCATTGCTTTTTTCTATGCGTGTCGCGATAATCCTGTTAACCCCTATTCCGTAACAACCCATTATGCACGTTTTCTCCTTGCCGTCTTCATCCAGGAATTTCGCGCCGAGCGGCTTCGAGTATTTAGTCCCTAATTTAAAGGTATGTCCGACCTCTATTGCATGTTCTATCTCTATCTTAGCGCCGCATTTTGGACAGGGATCATCGCTTGTGGCAATTCTTATGTCACCCCACTTATCAACCTTGAAATCCCTCTCGAAGTTGGCGTTTGTCAGATGCGCGTCTTTCTTGTTAGCGCCGACTACAAAATTTGTAAGCCCCCTGGCTGAGTTATCGGCAATTATGGTAACATCCTTAAGGCCGACCGGTCCCGTAAATCCGACGGGTCCGCCTGTAAGCTTCAAAATAAGTTCGGCATCTCCCATCTCCAATACATCGCACGAAAGAAGCCGCCTGACCTTTGCCTCATTAAGCTCATGATCCCCTCTCAGCAAAATAGCAACGGGCTTTCCGTCTGCTTTATATATAAGCGTCTTGACCAGCTCGCGTGGCGTCTTTTTAAGCAATTTGCTGACTTTATCTATGGTGCTTACTCCGGGCGTAGCGATCTCTTTAATCATTTCTGATTTACCTTGCACCTTAGACCCTTCCGGACAAATGCATCCCATCGTAGTCAGACTTGCCGCATATCCGCATTTTCTGCAAATCGCTATTATGTCCTCACCATTGGGAGACGGCACCATAAACTCATGCGAAACATTCCCGCCCATTATGCCAGGATCTGCTTCAACGGCTATATAATCGAGTCCGCACCGGCTAAATATCCTGCAATATGCGTCGTACATCTTCTTATAGCTTTCGTTCAGACCTTTTTCGTCTTTGTCGAAACTATAAGCGTCCTTCATTATGAATTCACGTGAACGTATCACGCCAAAACGCGGTCTTATCTCGTCACGGAACTTCGTCTGTATCTGATACAATGTCAGCGGAAGCTGACGATAAGACTTTACTTCGCCTGCCACAAGGCTGGTAATAACTTCCTCATGTGTCGGACCAAGAACCGTCTTTTTCCCGTGGCGGTCTACAAAAGCTATCATATCCTCGCCCAGCACTTTCATGCGTCCGCTTTGCTCCCATAATTCTGCCGGCTGTATCGCAGGTAAAAGCACCTCTAAAGCTCCGGCATTATTCATCTCTTCCCTTATTATATGCTCGACTTTCTGCAATATCCTTAAACCAAGCGGGAGATAGGTATAAGCACCGGCGGCGAGTTTTCGTATAAGGCCTGAACGGATCATAAGTATATGACTGGGTATCTCGGCACCTTGCGGTATCTCTTTCTGAGTCTGTACGAACGCCTTGGTCATTCTCATGGTTAACTCCGGGTTTTCCTCAACTCTTTTATTAGTTCTCTTGTGAAATCTTTTTCGTTTATTCGTCTGATAACTTTGCCTTTCTTGAATAAGACGCCTGATTTTTTTCCAGCGGCGATTCCCATATCGGCATGAGCAGCTTCACCCGGGCCGTTGACTTCACATCCCATTACGGCTATTTGTATATTTTTTTCTGCCGACCGTCGACCGCTGACCGTCGACAGTTTTTTTTGTAAATTCTCTACGATGCCGATAATATCCACCTGACATCTTCCGCAGGTAGGACATGAGATTATCTCCGGGCCAAAATGGCGTAATCTTAAGGATGATAATATTTCTTTCGCAACATCTACTTCTTTTACGGAAATATCGGTAAGCGAAACCCGTATTGTATCTCCTATGCCTTCATGCAGAAGCGTGCCTATGCCGATACTTGATTTGACTGTCGCGCCCAAAAACGGCCCCGACGCCGTAATACCCAGATGAAAAGGATAATCGCAAAGTGCCGCCATCTTCCTATATGCCTCTATCGTTTCGCGAACATCCGACGATTTCAAAGAGATCATTATATCGCGAAATCCCGTTTTTTCAAAAATCTTCGCATAATCGAGCGCGCTTTTTACCATTCCGTCGGACATGCGTTTTGTTTTTATGCCGACAGAGCCGGAATTGACCCCTATTCGTATCGGGATTTTTGCCGCTTTGGCGCTTCTTATAATCGCCCTTATGTCTTCCGGCCGTTTTATGTTGCCGGGATTCAGCCTTATTGCTGCCGCGCCGGCATCAATTGCGTCCAATGCCAGCTGCGGGATAAAATGTATATCGGCCTCTACCGGCATTCGTGCTTTTTCTATTATTTTCTTAAACGGATTTACGGAACTTGCATCTTTTACGGCTATCCTTACGATTTCACAGCCGGCTTTTTTCAGCCCGTCAATTTCACGAAGCACAGCCGCTACGTCCTTCGTATCCGTCTTCGTCATAGATTGTATGGAAACGGGCGCATTACCGCCTATTTCCACATTGCCTATCTTTACTTTTCGCGTTTTTCTGCGTCTGATCACTTTTATATCACCAGGTTATTTAAACAACTTTGGCAGGTTCCGGATATCATTCCAGCTTACAAGTAAGACAAATGCTATCAACAGAGCAAATGCTATATTCTGGGCGGCCTCCTGCACCTTCTTATCAACCGGTCTGCCCTTGATCTTCTCTATCATGAGAAACAAAATATGGCCGCCGTCCAATATAGGAAAAGGCAAAAGGTTAAATATTGCAAGTGACACGCTTATGAAAGCGCTTATATGCAATAGATAAATCAGCCCCATGCTCGCTGCCTTACCCGTCATCGCGAAAATACCTATAGGCCCGGCTACGGCTTTCAGCGAAACGGCGCCGACAAACATTCCCCATATTGCCTGATATGTAAGGGTTGTTATCTTCCAGACCATATCAGCGCCCATAACTAACGCCTTAAAGAATCCATATTTGACGAAAATTACTTCATCGGACGGCGCAATACCTATCATGGTTCTTTTCAGGGGCTTACCAAGAATATCCTTCGCATCTTCAGATTTTCCCGCTACAACAAACCGCTGCGTTTTACCGTTTCTCTCGATACCAACGTTTATGTTTCCCTCTTTCCTGTCGCGTATCGCGGCCAAAACGTCATCCCAGTATTTCACGGGTTTACCATCTATATCCAATATAAGATCGCCGCTTTGTATTCCCGCCTGCTGGGCGGGATATCCATCCAGTATTCCGCCTATACGCGAAGTCGCAACCGGTGCACCCATCATAAAGACCAGACAGAAAAATACAAAACCTAAAATATAATTTACTACCGGTCCGGCCACTATTATATTAAATCTTTTATAAATAGGCTTTGAATAAAATTCCCATTCTTTGCCCTCAAGTTTCTCCGAAAGTTCGTCACCTGCCATCTTGACATAGCCTCCGAAAGGTACGGCGGAAAGGACATATTCTGTACCGCCTCTCTCGAAAGAAACGATCTTAGGCCCGAAGCCGAATGAAAAGACCTCTACTTTGACTCCCATCTTCTTTGCCATCAAAAAATGGCCGAACTCGTGCGAGATTATCATGATACTGAAAACCACTATAACGCCTATAATCGATATTAACAAAATCTCTCGACCTCCTCCTCTGCCCATCTTCCGATCGCCTCGATCTCCTCAAGCGACGGAAACTCTATTTTTTTATGTTTAGATAATACCTTCTCAATGATAACCGGTATATCTGTGAATTTTACTTTTCCCGCAAGAAATGCTTTAACAGCTGTCTCATTGGAAGCATTCAGAACACATGGTGCACTTCCGCCTTCTTTTGCCGCTTCATAAGCGATTTTAAGTGACGTAAATTTAACAGTATCCGGTTTATCGAATGTCAGTTTGCCGACTTTTGACAAATCGAGCGGTTTTAAACTGTTTTCGTACCTTTCCGGATAACTAAGGGCATGCTGAATGGGGAGACGCATATCCGTCACCCCTAATTGCGCAAGTAAAGAACCATCGACGAATTCGACCATAGAATGCACGATCGCTTCGGGGTGGATCAGGACTTTTATCTTATCGATATCTATACCGAAGAGCCATTTTGCCTCAATAATTTCAAGACCCTTATTCATCATAGTAGCAGAATCGACCGATATCTTTTTTCCCATTTTCCACTTGGGATGATTAAGAACATCTCTGCGCGAGAGATTTTTAAAATTCCTTTTGGGTATATTAAGTAAGGGCCCGCCGGATGAAGTAATATAAAGTTTTCTTACTTTTGACGCATCGTTACCGGCTAAACATTGAAAAACCGCGCTGTGCTCGCTGTCCACCGGTATTATAACCGAATTTCTTCTCTTTGCTTCTCTCGTTATGATGTGGCCGGCGCTCACTAAGGCTTCTTTTGAGGCAAGCGCTATGTCTTTTCCGTGCGAAACTGCGGCATAAGTCGGCCTTATCGAAGCACTGCCCGTAATGGCAATGAGAATAATATCGGCCTCTTTCTGCGCGGCTAGTTCCTCGTGCGCATCCTTGCCTGCAAATATATTGACACGGCACTTAAGGTTCCTGCTTAATTCATACGCCCGGGATTCGTCGCTTACCGCAATTGCATCGGGCTTAAATCTATTTACCTGCTCCGCGAGGAGCCTGATATTCGAGTGCGCGGAAAGACCGCATACTTGGAATCTGTCGCTTAAATCCGATATAACCCGAAGAGCATTCCTGCCTATCGAACCCGTTGAGCCCAGAATACATATTTTTTTCTTAGGCATATTAATGTCCCGTGCTACATCACAAACGCCATTATATAAAAGTACAGCATTGGCGCGGTTAACAAAAGGCTATCGATCATATCGAGGATGCCGCCGAGACCCGGCAGGCATTCGCCGGAATCCTTTACACCGCAATCTCTTTTAAAAAGTGATTCGGCAAGGTCACCTATGGGGCAAATAATACCTATCAGAACGGCCGCGATCAGTATCTGCGGCATAGACATCTCAGGCAGAGGCAAAAGCAGTTTACATAAAACAGCCAGTATTATGGTCGTAACAAATCCGCCCAAAGTTCCTTCTATCGTCTTTTTGGGGCTTATACGCGGTATAAGAAGATGCTTCCCCATAGAGGATCCTACAAAATATGCACCAGCATCGCCGCCTTCCGTAAGTAAAATAAGAAATAATACTATATTATCCCCGTTGGGAAGGTATTTTAATTTGATAAGGAAAGTAAAGAACCAGCTTATATACAGTATGCCGAATAATGTTATGGCGGTCGACGCCAGGATATCGGAGCCGTCCTTTTTCGCGAATTGCCGCGCAAATATAAAGATGGCGAACAGGACTATGGAAAATACCACCACTCCTTCGGTCTTCATGTTATATTCAAGGTAAGTAAAAATAGGTACCAGGATACCCAAAAATGTACCAAAATATTTATACACCATTATCCCCTTCTTTTCTACCATGGAATAAAACTCATAAAGGGATACGGCAATAAACAGGGCGGCGACGGCGCAAAATACCCAATTAGGAAAGAAGAAAATGACCAATAAGGTAAGCGATATCACTAAAATCGAGCTTATTATTCTCTCTTTCAGCATGTCAGCCTCCCAGCCTTCTTTTTCTCTTTTGGTAAGAGTCAATGGCTTTTCTTAAATCAGCCTTTCCGAAATCAGGCCACAATTTTTTCGTTATGTAAATTTCCGCGTAAGAGGCCTGCCACAATAAAAAATTGCTCAGGCGCAATTCGCCGCTCGTGCGGATTAAAAGGTCGGGATCGGGCATGCCGGACGTATAGAGATATTTCGAAAAAGATTCCTCGGATATGGCTTCGGTTTTCAATTTGCCCTTTTTCGCATCTTTGACAATTTGCCGCGCTGCCTCGACTATCTCATTTCTTCCGCCGTAGTTCAGCGCCAGATTCAATACTAGACGCGAATTTCTTTTTGTCAAATTTTTGACTTCGTTCAGCTTTTCCCGCAATTTCGCAGGAAATCTGTCTACTCTGCCTATGGTATTCAGCCGTATGCCGTTATCCATCAGCCTCTTCTTTTGGCTATCAAGGTAGCGTTCAAGTAATTCCAGCAAAATCTTGATTTCCTTTGAGGGCCGCTTCCAGTTTTCCGTGCTGAAGGCGTGCAAGGTAAGAATCTTTACACCCATTTCCGGCGCAGCCTTTATGACTCTTTCTATAGCTTTTACGCCTTCGCCATGGCCGAAAGTAGCCGGCAGGCCATGCCGTCTCGCCCAGCGCCGGTTTCCGTCCATTATTATAGCTATGTGGGTGGGAATATTCGGCATGTGCTTAAACCCGTATTAACGTCTGCTTGCGCTCGGAACCCACAGACACCATCGTTACCTTCTTATTAACGAGTTTGGATATATAGGATATATACTTTCGCGCCTTAATGGGAAGATGCCTGTATTTTGTTACCGAAGTTATATTTGTATTCCAGCCCGGGAGTTCTTCATAAACCGGTACGCAGGCCGAAAGCATTTCCATATTACCCGGGAAATTTTTCAGGATTTTACCGCCGCATTTATAGGCAACGCACACCTTAATCGTCTCGGTATTATCAAGTACATCCAATTTAGTAAGTGCTAATTCGGTCAGCCCGTTTATCATAACGGCATGTTTTAATATCACAGCATCAAGCCAGCCGCATCTTCTCGGCCTGCCTGTGGTTGCGCCGAATTCTTTTCCTTTTTTACGTATTTTTTCCATAAGCTCCGGCCCGAATTCGGTCGGAAACGGTCCTTCGCCCACTCTTGTAGTATAGGCCTTCGTCACTCCTATAACCTTATCGATATTTACAGGACTTACGCCGGTTCCTGTACACGCTCCGCCGGCAGTGGTATTACTGGAAGTTACAAAAGGATAGGTACCGTGGTCTATATCAAGAAGCGTACCTTGTGCGCCTTCGAATAACAGCGACTTTCTTTTTTCTATCGCCATATTAAGATAAAGCGGCACGTTCTGCATATACTTTGATATCTTCCTGCCGTAATCTATGTATTGATGGTACATGTCATCGAGGGAAAAACCGCTGTGATTATAGAGCGTCCTCAGTATGGCATTCTTTTCGTCGATATTGAATTTCAGTTTTTCCCTGAATTTTTCCGGATTCAGAAGGTCGGTCATCCTTATGCCGCATCGCGCCGCTTTATCGCCGTAACAGGGGCCTATGCCTCTTTTAGTGGTCCCTATCTTAGTCGAGGATTTTTTCTGTTCGCGCAATTCATCAAGCAGTTTGTGATACGGAAATATGACGTGCACCTGATCGCTGATTATAAGGGAGCTATCAACATCGATGTGCCGCTTTTTAAGTGCTTCTATTTCTTCTAAAAGCGCTTCGGGGTCCACCACGACACCGTTTCCTATTACACAAATCTTACCTTTATGTAATATGCCGGAAGGTATGAGATGCAGAATAAACTCCTCATTGCCTATAACAACCGTATGGCCGGCATTATTCCCGCCCTGAAAACGGATGATGATATCCGATTTTTCCGAAAGGATATCTATTATCTTACCCTTCCCTTCGTCTCCCCATTGCGCGCCGATAAGTACTGTGTTTGGCATAATCTCCTCGTAAATAATGTTAAATTGCGGATTACTGTCCCGCTAATGGTGTTGTCTGGCTGGGCTGCGGCTCCTGCACCGGATTAGACGATTGCGGAGCTGAAACTGATATTTCAAGAGAGTTGGTATTTATCTGCACGGGTATATTATTCTGCATAGGAGGAATTTCACCCGAAACGGGCGATACCGGCTGCTCGGGAACAGTTGCAGGCGCTTCTTTGGCAGTTTCCTCCGTCTTAGGCAGCAACTCAACCCCTGCTTTTTCCGGCTGCGCCGCCTTTGTCTCGCTTGCGACGGGCAATTTAGGCGATCGCGAAGGCCGCAGAATACCCGTTTTCTTTAATTCGTCGGCCCTCTCTTTTTCTCTCTTAAGAACAAACTTGCTGGAAATGGCCAGCGATACCCCTGCAATCAAAATAACCAGAAATATTATCCAGAATACGAATATCTTCTTCATGTTCATCTCCATGATTAGCTACAAGCCTAAAGCTAAACTATGGTGTCATTGTAAATATTTTCTTGGCAATATCCGGATATTTCGCTATAAAACACAATTCATCATTGGTGAGCGGCTTTTGCGTATGTACGTTGGCATATCTAACAAGCTCCAGAATCTTTGTCGCCTCTCCGTCATCTTTGAATTTTACTTCAAGTTTATCATAGACGTTTCGGAATCCTTTGATACCGCTGTATTCGCCTGCAGTGATCATCCTGCCCGTCTCTACGATTTCCGGTTCGCCTCTGCCCAGTTCCTCAAAATCGTACAACTCATAATTTCTCCTGTCTTTAAGGGCTCCGTCGGCGTGTATGCCGGATTCGTGGGCAAACGCGTTTCCGCCCACAGCAACTTGGTTAACGGGTATGGGTATCCCGAAAGCGTAGGAAGCAAACTTGGCTATCTTCCACGCACAGGAAAGTTTTATATTCGGGTCAAGTACATACTTATCTTTGAAACCGCTTGAGTATTTAATCGCCAGGATGGTGCTTACCAAGTCTGCATTCCCGGCCCTTTCTCCCATGCCGTTTACCGTCGTATTTATATACGCATCTACGCCGGCGTCGATAGCGGCCTTTGCGCCGGCTACGCTGGTAGCAACAACCATGCCCAGGTCATTGTGACAATGCAGCTCTATCGGAAGATCTACTTCGGTGGCCAGGAGTCTTATCCTCTTATAAATTGTGAAAGGATCGTCGTAACCGAGCGTATCGCAATATCTGATCCGGTCTGCGCCGTGTTCTTTTGCCTGTTGTGAAAATTTTATCAGGAAATTCATGTCGGAGCGGGATGCGTCTTCGGCATTTACCCCTACAGTCTTTATGCCCCTGGTCTTGGCCAGATCGAGAGCGCCTGTCATTTCTTCTATTATGTCATCTTTTGACAATTTCCCTTTGAATTTATGGTAAAGCATCTGATCGGAAGTGGAGATCGAAAGATTAAGGTGCTCGATTCTGGTCATCTTTGTGGCCTTCTCCACATCCTCGGTTATCGCCCTGACCCATCCGCTCAGAATTATCGGCTTCAATACGCCCATTTTCGCCAATTCAAGATTTGCGTTTAAGTAGTTGGTTTCGTGACGCGTTACCGGAAAGCCGAATTCACTCTGACACACGCCCATCTCGTTAAGATAAAGATTAAGCATCGTCTTCTCGAGTTTAGCCAGGCCGAGCCTTGAAGTCTGAACTCCGTCCCTGTTTGTCACGTCTATTATTTTTATTACATTTTGATTTTTACCGTTTTTCTTCTTCATGTCTCAGCTCCGTCGTTCTTATTGATTTGATCCGGATGCGCTAAAGTTCTATGACTTTCACGTCGTTTATATTTTTGGCTTTGCGCAGCATTTTTACAACTTCTTCACTCGGCGCGTTGTCTATGTTAAGAACCGTTATCGCGTCTCCGCCCTGATTTATACGGCCGAATGTCATTCCGGCGATATTTATTTTACTCTTGCCTAAAATGGTCCCTATTTCACCGACTACGCCGGGCAGATCTTTGTTGGATATGTAAACCATATGCCCCCTGGGAATAAGGTCCACATAGAAATTATTTATTCTTATTATCCGCGGATCTGTCCTGGTAAACAATGAACCCATTATAAGGTTTGAACCTTTCTGGGTCTCTACCGTAACGGCTATGGCATTCGCGAAATCCATTACCTCTGTTGTTTTTGACTCTGCGACTTCTATGCCGCGGTTTTTTGCGATCAAAAGCGCATTCATGTAGTTTATCGTTTCCTGCAATATCGGGGAGAGAAGCCCTTTTACTAACGCCATGGTAATCGGAGTAATATCATATTCCGTAACATCTCCCACATACTTTACTTTTACTTTATGAATGTGGCCTTCCGCTAATTGCGTATGCAATAACCCTATCTTCTCTGCCAGATTAAGATACGGCTGCAGATTCTTTATCATCTCCGAATCTATCGATGGAACGTTGACCGCGTTTCTAATGCCCTTGTTAAGCAGGGCATCTTTTATCGATTCGGCTATGTCAATGGATACGGCCACCTGCGCTTCTTCCGTAGACGCTCCGAGATGCGGAGTGGTTACTACGTTAGGCATCTTTACAAGCGAACTATCCGGGGCCGGCGGCTCTTTTTCGTAAACATCAAGCGCAGCACCGGCTACCTGGCCCGATTGAAGCGCAGCCTCAAGCGCTTTCTCGTCTATGATACCGCCTCTGGCGCAGTTTATGACTCTAACGCCTTTTTTCATCATCTTGAACTCTTTTTCACCTATAAGATGTTTTGTTTCGCTTGTAAGCGGCGTGTGAACGGTTATGTAATCGGACTGCCTGAAAATAGTCTGCAAATCAGCAAGTTCCACTTCCAGTTTCTTCGCTCTTTCTTCCGACAAATATGGATCGTAAACGAGCACTTTCATCTTAAAGCTAAGCGCTCTTTTTGTAACTTCCGTGCCTATTCTTCCGAGGCCTATTACGCCGAGAACTTTATTGTAAAGTTCTGTGCCCATGAATTTTTTTCTGTCCCACTTGCCTTCTCTCATAGATATGTTGGCTTGCGGAATATTGCGTGACAAGGCTAAAATCATGCTCATCGTGTGTTCGGCAG
>JAQUMG010000042.1 GCA_028718265.1 Candidatus Omnitrophota bacterium | reverse complement strand
GACAGGCATTAGTGGAGAGCGACGTATATACGCTGTCGAAGAAGTGGAAGTAAGCTATATGAACGAAGGAAATTTTATATCACAAATTTTTGATACCGGTATCGAAAATCCTGCTTTTACAAAGCTTCAGTATACTGCTATAGCAAACGGCGATGCCTCGCTATCCATCAAAGTAAGAAGTGACGACAATAAAGCAACATTGGAAGCGGACGGCGACTGGACCGCGATCCCGGGTATTACGGTTTCCGGAAACCCCGGGGATATTTCTGCTATATCGGGCGGGCGGTATGTTCAATATAATGCCACTTTTACTTCACTGGGAGATGGCGGAATAACGCCTGACAAGTACGACCAGAGCCGCATCTTAAAAGACGTTTCCATCTATTGGCCGGGCAATACAACAATGGTAGATATTGGAGGTTATTTTACCCAGAAGTCGGATTATGGTATATTTACCATTGAGGTAGACGGCCAAAAATTAACAAAGGGGTTCGAGGTAAACCTGGCTATAGATGAAGACATATCAACGGGTGCAACTATAAGCAGATCGATAACTATTGAGGTAGAGCCCAGAAATACGAGTAAATAAGAAAATGAAGAGTTGTGCAAGCAAAAAAGGCGCGGCATTCCTTACGACCGTAATACTAATAGGTATAGCGGTTATAGCGTCTGCGGCTCTTTCTTTTATGCTATTAAAAGATGCTTTTACCGTAAAACGGCTTAAGGCCTCCACAGAAGCATATTATCTGGCAGAAGCGGGAATAGAAGAGGCAATACAGGAACTTTGGGACAATACCTTTGATTTGTCAAAGTTTCCCATAGTGAGAAATCTGGGAACGGGTAATATAACCGTAAATATCAGCAGTTCAAAATGGGCAAGTGATAACATATTATTAATAACTTCGACCGGAACTGCTAACGGTATTTCCAGACGATTAAAAACAGAAGTAAAGGCGAACATTCCTCTTAGCTTTAATTATACTATCCTGGCAGACAAAAAAATACTACCTACAAATCAGACCACGACAAATTGCGGCAATTCAAATGGTGTTCATTCAAACAGCTCGGCAACCGGAGGTTTCCTGTCGCCGCCGGCCGTTTATGTAGTCGGCCTATTACGCCCTTGTATCGTTAATGGTAATGCCAGCGCAGTAGGCCACGTGCGGACGCTTTTACAGGGAAGCATCACCGGCACAAAAACAGACCATGCTCCGGCCGTCAGCTTGCCTTCTTTTGACGCAGACTTTTTTCAGTACTATATTACCAAGGCAACCCAAAGTGGTGATATCTATACGCCTTCTAGCGGCACACAGGTTTTTTCATCTACGACTTTGACTCCTGCTAATGGGGTCATATATGTAGTTGGTAATGTTAGCATTGAACACGATGTAAGCCTAACAGGTTGCATTATAGCCACAGGTCACATATGGGTAAATTTCATAGTAGATGGTACGTTCAATCAAACTCAGGTAGGCAATCTTCCTGCTTTAATGAGCAGGGGAGGGGGCATATGGATATGGAGCCCTACCACCTTAAATGGCTTGGTTTACGCTACGGGAGACATTCTTACGCTCTCGTTGTGGGGTACATTTGGCAATATCAACATAAATGGCGAGATCATGTCTAAAGGCAATATCACCTTAGCGGATAAGGCTACCATTACATATGTCAAACAAAACCCACCAGGCCTGGGAGCTAATCCCATAGGCTGGATTCTGAATTGGCAAGAGGATTAAGGGAGATACAAGAAAATGGCCAAAATACTGGCTATTGATAACGAACTGGGAGTTCTCGACACCTTGCGCACCATACTGGTCGAAAGAGGACATGAAGTCATTTATGCACTAAGCGGGGAAGAGGGTATTACAAAATTCAAAAAAGAAAACCCCGATATAGTCATATGCGACATTAAAATGCCGGGTAAAGACGGTTATGAAGTCCTGAAAGAAATAAAAAAAGACCCCACGAAGTGGCGTCCGGTTATAATGCTGACGGTTTTAAACGAAATGACGAGTATAAGAAAAGCCTATGATTACGAGGTGGATTATTATATAACAAAACCCTTCAAAGTCGAAGATATCATAAAAGCGATACACACCATGATCGCCCTCAAAGACTCCCGTATCAAAACAAAGACATAAATAAAAAAGCGGATGGCAGCAACCCAAGTTTATTTTTTTTGGACCCGAAAACGGGACATTGGTAAGTTGCGCCATCCAACTCAAGTATACCCCATAAAATATCAAAAATCAAGAGGCCGCCCGCATAAAATAAGTAGTCCTTAAAAGGCCCCTTAAAAACGAATGGTAAGCAGCCATAAGCCGCCATTGCGGCGCTTATTACGCAAAAGAGTGCCGCACACTTATCCACAGGTTATTTCACTATAAACGTAACAATAATGAAATCAATGGGTTATGGCTTTTTGTTTAATATATCGTAGTTTACATAAGATATATTATAGGACGTAAGCTTTTTTTATATAGGGGCCGCGTTTATACGGCCCGATTCATCTATTCATTACTGTTAACTAACCTTATAGGTTCCGCCTGTGATTCTTATTATCTTTCCGTTTATAAGCGCATCTGCGATCGTGTTATGAGCCCTCTTCAGAATCCTGCCAAAACTTTGTCTGGAAATTCCCATATGCGCGGCTGCTTTACTTTGCCGCAAACCTTTCAAATCCGCCAAATTCAGGGCTTCCCATTCCTCATATGTGATATTTACCTCATCCGGCCTTCCTGGCTTACCTCTTGGGCTAAAAACCGTGATTTTTGGCTCTTCTTTAATCTTACGTACTTTTTTCGGCCGGCCCTTTGGCTTCATATCTGCAATGAACTCCTGCTTCCTCGCCCAATTTAACCCCCTAGTTATTATGAGCAATTGCTCATAATAACTAGGTCTTTTTAGTTTTATTTTTTATACGGAGTTATTTTGTATAATGCCGGCATAAACGCGTGCGCTGGGCCTTACAATCCTTTGCTGCGTGGCATAATCCACTTCGATTAAACCGAATCTGGGCCCGAAACCATGCGCCCATTCAAAATTGTCTATCAAAGACCAGTATAAATAGCCGAAAACGTCGGCCCCGCCTTCTATGGCCAAGGCTACCTCTTTCAAGTGATCTTTAATAAAATCCAGCCTATCGTTATCATCTTTAGCACATATACCATTTTCGGTTATCAAAATAGGCAGGCCATATTGCTTAAATTCCATCAAAATCTTATAAATTCCCTTAGGATATATCTCCCAATTAAGAAAGTTTCGTTTGCAGGAATTCCTGTGGTGGGTCAGCGAGCAAACATCTCCAAACAATCCGGCTTTGCCTGAATGGACATAGTCTCTGGAGTAATAATTAAGTCCTATAAAATCTAATGATTTTTTAACCGGTAAACGCGCTAATGGCATTCCGGGCATCAGGCACCACCCGTGCATAAGCGAATCTATAAAAAGTTTATTGACGTAACAATGGCGGGCTTTCGCTGATATATTATCAAGTATTGAATTGGCACGACACGGAGTATATATTTCGGTAAAATGTGCTAAGCTTACCTTAGGGGCAGGCCATCCGTTTTCTTTATAGACCATATGTATAGCCTTATAGGCAAGGCAATGAGCTTTTAACATTGCTACGAAAGCCCTGGCAGCCATTTTTAGAGACCGTTCGCCTGGCGGCCATTTGCCTTCTATGTAAGCGCTGTTGATATTACCTACCGGCTCGTTAATAGTAAGCCAATAACATACGCTCTCCCCCAATTCCCTGGCGGCCCTTTCTGCAAAATTGGCAAAAATACAGTCACTCCCCTTCCCCAGCCACCCTCCCCTTTCATAAAACCACAGGGGAAGCGTAAAATGGTTAAGGGTGACTATCGGCTCCAGGCCTAAACTTCTTAGATCCTTGATTACCTCTTTATAGTGGGCTATGGCTTCGCGGCTGAATTTGCCTTCTTCCGGTTCTATGCGGCTCCATTCGAGAGAAAATCTGTGGGCATTATGATTGAGAAACTTGGCGAGTCTAAAATCGTTTTTATACAAACTCCGCTGGTCACAAGCCGGACCGGAGGCTTCCTTTACTTTTCCGGTGATTTCCCATTTCCACCAGTCATTATTTTTATTATTACCTTCAACCTGATGGCTGGATGTCGCAGCACCCCATAAAAAGTCTTTTGGGAATTTCGGCATATTAATATCAATTATATCATTTCTTTAGGGGGCTACGGTCAAAGGACAAAAATGATTGTTTAGAATAGTTCTCAGCTGGCTCGGCTTATACAATTTCCCCTGATAAGTACAGACAGCAGCTACATTCACATCATTTATACCTTCATTAATAATAGCTTCGTATTCCATCATTTCATCCCAATATTTCGGGGCTAACGAAGACCCGTCGCCTGCTACCCGCATCATGGCAAAACCTTTTTTCATCATTTCTTCATATATATTGCGCCACCTGGTCAATACCAGGTTTTTCTTAAAACTACCGTCCTCGGCCAGATACCAATTCTCGAATGTCTCTATCCGCATCTGGTCGCTCAGGAGATAATCTTCTATTTCAGGAATATGTTTTTTGATCAGTCCTATTGCTTTGTTCACAGATATACCTTCCCTCGGAATCCACATGCAATATTCGAGCTTATTCAGCCCTTCCCTGAAAAAAGCGGCCAATGTTTTAGTCAATTCAATGTCGTTATCGTAAAAATGATAAAAATGATACCCCATGGATACCTTTCGTATTGATGATTTCGGCTAAGACGACTCTAACCTTAAGCGTTTTATTTATTCAGAATTTCAACAGCTTTTTTATTGTCGCTGCAATTAAAAATCAAAATGCAGGAACAATCGCTTTTGCAGCCACAAGCAGTACCATATATATACTTAATATCTATACCGGCGGTTTTTATCTTTTTGGCCATACCGGCGGCCGTGCCTACCTTATTTTCGAGTTCTATTTTAACGGAATCTTTTTCCGAAACTTCAAATCCTTTCGCTTTTAATCCCCCGATGGCTTTTGCGTTATCAGAGGTAACTATCCTGAATATGGCACCGTCATCTATGCCGAACGCATTGATCGCTGTTATATTGGCGCCGCTTTTGGATATGGTTTCCGCCACTTCAGCCATCATTCCGACTTTATTAGGGGTCTTTGCTATCAGCTCCTTTATAAGACTCGCTTTTGCCATATTTCACCTCCGATTTACCTTTATTTACCAGTTTGTAAATCGTCCCGAGCTTGTCGAGGGACTACCTCTTTAAATTTATTCTACCATCTTTTCGGAGTTCGTCAACATAAATACCTATTTTTCTTTACATAACCGGCATTTTATGATATATTCCTGCCATTCAAGGATTCAGCATGCAGAGAACCAAAAAAAGCATAATTCTGTTAACTGCTTATTTCTTATTGCTAAGCAGGCCTTCTTTTGGCGTTCAGCCCGCCACCCAGGATGGAAACAAAGGTTATATCCAAAAGAATGATACTACGGAAAACATATCCAGTAAGTCTTTAACCGGCTTCAAGCTTCCCAGGATACCTAAAATACCTATACACGCTCCCAAGGAGTATATCCCCTTCGCTAATCTTGATGCTTTCGGAACTTACAGCAATCCGAATAAGGGCAATGATGTCTGGGGATTCATTATAGACGGCGCGATATCACCCGCCATGAAATATGACGATAAACTTTATATTATCCCACTATATAACGGCTCTTATGAGAGAGAAAAATTCTTTGTTCAGGAAGAAGAAGGCAACATGGCTTATAACGAGATACAGCATCATGACCTTTCTGTAACGGCTAAATATTTACTCACGAAAAACGCTACCCTGAGTCCTACTATTTTCGGCGGGTGGGATTTGAACGTGGAGACAAAAGACGAGGATTGGGGTAAAGGATTATATGACTACAGAGAATTAGGCTCGGGTTGTGATTTTGATTATCTGGTTTACGATGAGCCTAAGAGCCAGATATTGCTGACAAGCGGTGCAAAATGGTATTTTAGGCATTATCCAAATTATCATTCGCTGATATCACTGGCCACCGTAACCGCGCCTGAAAAAGACGAAAAAGACTATAACGGCATAGAGATGTCTACGGGATGGAAATATTCTAATCTCAAAAATATGTCAATCAACCTAAAGTATTACCTTTTGCTGAAGTACTTCCCGGATAAAAAGGTCATAGACGCAGACGGTATTCTGGAGAACAAAAAAAGGCAAGAATACAGAAATTTCGTAAAGGCCGACATCTTCTATGCCCCGGTAGCGGATAAAGGTTTTCAATACAATTGCTCTGCCGAATTTACCTGTAACACCGGTAATGAGAACTTCTATGATTCGCGGGGAACGGTGACACTAACCGATGACGTGTTTACACCTAAATATTATGATTACCTTGCTTTTGAAGTCCACCCCCAAATATCGTACATATTCAGAAATGAAAAACGGGCTAATGCAATAATCAGCGGCGGGTACACATTTTTGATGAGAAATTATCTGCATAGAAAGGCGCAGGACGCGGATGGGGCCTATAAATCGGATACCGAATCAGATTATGAGCATGTCTTTGCCGCCAATATCAACATTCCTTTTGACGATCATATATCATGGGTAACGCGCTATGATTATACTATAGATCTGTCAAATATGGATTTTGAACGATATTACACATATGGTTACAAGATGCACAGGGTTTTGACGGGAATTTCGATCAGCTATTAAGCAGGGTAACTTTTATTGGGGCGACTCTGCGGGAAACGGAACATACGTCTCATCCTGCCATTCCATACTCATCATAGGTACATAAATCAAATCTATGGTACCATCCTGGAATTGCGCCGAACTGAATATCATTTCCAGATTATTATCGCCTATTTGATGTTTGCCGCTGCCGGGCAGATTGACCCGCAATGCATCCCAAATATCATTCATTTTTAAAGAAGAGCCGTCTTGTTTTACTCCTCCATCAGATATTATATAAAAAGCAGCGCCGATACTGCCGTAGCCGCTCAGGCTTGCAAAGTTATACTGGAAACCTTTTGGATTGCTTCCGATCCCGCCGCCATCTTCATCATCGGCATTTCTTCTATCGCTCTGAATGGAATATGTCCCCGGCGGCTGATAGCTTCCTGCAGACGGAAAGTATGCCATGGCATTACCATCGTTAAAGTTACTTACCCAGAGACGCTGATCAGTAATTCCTTGTGTGCGCAAAGATACATTTCTATCGGAAAACCTCCTGCTTTCTTGAAAGGCATCGCTATTGTGCGAAAATTTTATGCTCATCCCTGCCGGATAAATACCGCTTGGCTGATCCGGGCTCTGTATGTACATAGGAATGCCCGCAACATACTGAGTACTTAGATAACTATTCCAGGGAAGCGTTTTAAGCTGGCCCGTCGGAAGGTTATCCAGCGAAGTATTAAAATTTGTTACCCATTCCATAGTCGTTAGATCGTTTGTTCCTCGTAAGTTCACATTAAGCAGTTCAACGGTATTACTGCTAGGCCTCAAGATGTATTGTTCCATTCTTACGCGATTGCCGTGTATGTCTTTCAGCACCTTACCCATCTGGGCATCGGAAATTTTTTCAATGTAACCTTCCAACCTTCTTTCTCTATTGCCGTCCAGAATTTCGTAAATTGAGCTGCGCAGATACTCCCGCTCAAGGAGTTTATTGCGCATTTCCTGCCATATGATGTCTCTTTCATCATATAATTCTACTGCCGCGGCCGCCAGTTCGCTTACCTTATCGCCGAGTCTCGGGTCGTTTTCTCCGCCTGCCTCGTTTGAAAATAAATCTGCAAGGGTCTCGCCGTCCGCCGACTCATAAGGTTCTACCACCAAAAGTTCCCACCCCTGAGTCCATTCAAGTTGTCTGTCCGGTGGTACTTCAATAGGGATGGTAACGGCGCCATCACCATATGAGGTTGCTGTTTGTGAGGAATTTACTACAAAGTATTTGCCGCTGACAATACTCGTATAGAGAACGCCGCCGCCTTCAACAAAAAGATCTGTCGTCAGGCGCTCTTTGACATCAGCCGGAATCTCATCCGCTTTTGCCTCCCGTACGGTCAGATAATAAGTGGTGCCTCTGATGGCAGCAACGGCTGTGGGCGTCTTTATCTCAAATGAGGAATTGGGGTCCAGTTTTTCCACCGCTGCACGGAGCCTTCCCATATTGAGCTGCAATTTGTAATCGATTGAACCTTTATCATCGGACCGGTTTAAAGAAGTAATTTCAAACTCAGTGTCAGGTTTAAGGAATATCCGGCCGCCGTTCGCAAAATCGATAGAAACCATACCATCACCGCCGGTTTTGATTTTATCGCCGGACGACAATTTAAGGCCCTCGGTCGCAGCCTGCCAACCGGTAGCGCCCTTTGAGAAATACTCTACGGTCCCTATCATAGCCTTTAAAGTAGCAGTATCTTCTCCTGCTAAAAGAGGCACGCAGAAAAACAGGAAAACAGCGCATCCCATTATCAAAATTTTAATATTAAATATTTTTGGTTTCATTTCAATCCAGCTTTCCAACTTTATTATCACTTAACAACACTAGTATACACGCTGGCATATTAAATGTCAATATTTTCCGCTAATTTTTGCATTGTTGCTGCCGAGAGCGATAAAATTATAATACCTGCTCCAGAATTAATCTGTTTGATGATGTATCAACGCGTATTATGAAATTATTTAAGAATGACATGCCTAAAAGCCCGTCCGCACCCTCGCCGGGGCCGTTTTCAGTAATGGCCGCTCTGATGTTTTTTGCTTCCACTTCCCCCACCTTAACCGATTTAAGTATAAACGGTACAGCTTCTGCCTTGGTCCCGTTTGCCAATATTACTTCCATCTTAGTGCCGATTTCTTCGGATTTTATACCCAGCTTATCGGCGATATTTTTCGTGATAACTATGATCGAAGCGCCTGTATCCACAATTAATCTTGCTGATACGCTATTTTCGAGCAACACATCTACGATAACCTGATCATGCCGGGCAATATAACTTATGCTGTTCTCCTTAAAATCATTTTCCATTTCGGCTGCCTTATTGCGCATTTCCTTAGAAAAAACTGATTCGTCAGCCGACGCTTCCGCGGCCTGCATTTCATCCTGCTTGGTTTTTAATATCTCCTTGAAATCCCTATAGTCACTAAGATAATTGTGCGCCTTTTTTGATACATTACTATCCAATTCGCGCTGCTCCTCGTAAAGATTTTTAAGATTTAAATTCTCTCCGCTCAAATTTGCGTTTATAGAATTGATTTCAGCTACAACCGAATTGTACTCTCTTACGTTATTGCCGGCTTCGAGCAACTTCATTTGCTTGCCTTTTTCGGCCAGTACTTTCATCCACTTTACCACATTCTCTTCTTTCGCATTTATTGCATTCTTTACAGCCTCATTTCGCGCCCTGGATTTTATGAGAACCTCTTTGTCTCCTTTAGCTTTAAGATAGGCGAGCCTGACTTTTTCCCAGCCCAACGGCGCCCACTCTCCGGATGATATCTCGCGGCTTAGTTTCTCCTTTTCGAAACGTTTATTATATTCATCGGAAGCTTTATCGATATGGTCAATGTCGTCCTTCCTTACAGACATAGTACCGATACCCAGCTCCAGGATAATACGCTGGCCGTCATCTGCCTTAATCATGCCTTCCGCCTTTCCCCCATCTTTAAAATATATAACGTCCGGAAAAGCTGCGGATGTAAATATAGTCATACCAACCATCATTAGAAACATCGCATTTTTCATAATTAGAATTTTACTTTTGGTGCTTCTCTTACGGCCGCGTCCTCTATCTCAAACAGATCCTCTCTCTTGAATCCGAAAGTATTTGCGATCATGTTAGTAGGAAACTGCTCTACCGTTTTGTTAAGATTCATCGCCCAGTCATTATAGTTGTTACGGGCGAATGAAATTTTATTTTCCGTAGAAGTCAGCTCCTCCTGAAGGGCCATGACATTCTCATTTGCTTTCAGGTTCGGATAATTTTCGACTACCGCAAAGAGGCTTCTAAGTGACTGCGTCAGCATGTTCTCTGCCATGCCCTGTTCTTTGACGCCCGAAACATCAATCGCCTGCTGTCGCGCCTTAACAACATTTTCCAATACCGATTTCTCATGGGTAAGATAGCCTTTTACCGTTTCTACCAAATTCGGAATCAGGTCGTATCTTCGCTTAAGCTGAACCTCTATGCCTGCCCATGCGTTCTTAACTTCATTGCGTATAGACACAAGTTTGTTGTACATGCCGATTACTGTGATCACACATATCACTGCCATGCCCGCGATAATCCATAATATAACCATATTCTCCTCCCGTTTTTAATGCTTTTCCCGCAAATACTGTGCTATCTCAAGCTCGTCTTTATCGAACCATATGTTTTTACAGGAATCACACCTGTCTGCCTCTACTGCATAACCGAAAGTATAATAATCTTTCGTCATATACGAACCGCACTTCGGGCATTTTAGATAGGACTTTACACCGGAACTTTTTTCGGTTTGCGCCCTTTTAAGTCCGTCGCGCTGCGCTAACTCGGCGACCTTTTTAAGCCTTTCGCTGAAGTTCTTTTCTTCGCGTATCACGATCCGGGGAATCTTGTCACTATCAACCAGTACACCTTCACAGAACACGCAGCGCTGGATAGTTACCCCTTCGTACTCTTCATTTAAAAGAAGTTGTTTGCACTTTGGGCAATTGAGAGACGATTTCGTAAGACCCGTTATCCTGCCTTCAAAGAACGGCCTGAGAAGCAATTCGTCTTTAGCCTGTTTTAAAGTTTCACTACCGACAGCTTTTACCCACGTATCGGGAGTAACGGTACCTGTTGCCATTATCTGAGTCATGGTAAAAGGACCCTTCCATCCCCCTTTGTCCTCAAGCAGCATCCACCGCAATTCCTCTGCCTCTGTCATCTGGCGCGATAAGCTACGTAATTTTTCCCCGGCCACGACGCTTTCCTGTATGTTTTTCACGTCGCTATGCGCCATCGCGGCCAAAACAGCTATCCGCCTGCTTATGGGCGGGTGGGTCGAAAAAAGATCTGCAAAAAATCCCTCAGCTTCGTCTTCCGGATTGCGGGCGGGATTGATAATAAAAAGCGACTCTAAATTTTGATCTATATAGCCGATTCCCCTCCATCCCCGGGAAATAGAGTAAAGCGCCTCGGAAAGACTTATGGGGTCTCTTGTCAGCTTTACGGCAAGGGCATCTGC
>JAQUMG010000041.1 GCA_028718265.1 Candidatus Omnitrophota bacterium | reverse complement strand
TGGCAGCCAGCTGGGCCCTCTCTTTTTCCTCGTTCTTATACGCGCTTATATCCTTCGAAATATGGACAACTCCGATAACCTCTCCGCTTTCGTTAATAATAGGAGACGTCGAAACCAAAAGCGGAATTCCTATGTTCGGGTCATCTACTTCCTCGACGTGAGGAGTTTTGTCAATCTTCGTTTTTTCTGCGGGGCAATCCGGCCATGGCTTTTTTAATCCGTGAATTAATTCATAGCATTTTTTGCCTATCAGATCCTCGGGCTTTGCGTGCATCATTTTAGCAAAGGCCGCATTCACCCTGATAATGGTATGGTTTGCATCCTGAATAAAAATAGAGTCCGATATGGCGTTAAATGTCCTGTCCCATTCCGCTGCCATCTGCTTTAATTTTTCTTCCGCTTTTTTATAATCACTTGTATCCCGAACGGTGGCCAGTAAGATACTTTGGTTTTCCAATTGCATCCTGCTCAGTAAAACATTTGCCGGAAATTCCTCGCCGTTTCTCCGCTTGTGAACCCATTCAAAAAAGTGTGAACCTTTTTCCATGGCAACTTTCATCATACGCTGGGATTTTACCGAAGATAGTTCTCCGTCAGGTTGATATTCGGGAGATAATGTTGCGGGGGTTAAAGATGTAAATTCCGATTCATTCTTACAGCCGAACATTTCTACGGCGGCTTTATTACCGCTTATAAATCCTTTCTCGGGGATAGTTATCATTATGGCATCTCTGGAAGAATCGTACAGAACCTTGTATTTTATCTCGGTGTCCGGCGGTATTTGTTTCGCTTTTTTATTATCTTCCATAATTTTCCCTCTAATGGTTCATTAATGCCAATTATACCTTACAATGGGTATATTATCAATCTTGACTTATCCTATTCCATGAGATATACTTTGATAGATAACTTATCAGAACGAAAGAGGCTCAAATATGAACGGAGAAAAACTCCAATGCTGCGAAAAGTGCCATATATTCTGGACATGCGAAACCAAATGGTATAGAGGCGAACGCAATGAAGAAAATATATGCTGTCCTGTCTGTAACTTTTATAGAAAATGTTTGGTGTCAAAAAAATCGAATAAGGACGGCAGGAAAAAATAATTTTACCGGCTCTACGCCTCTTTCCTCCTTTTGATAAGCCCGACCAGCCCCCATACCGAAAAAAATACTCCGCAAAAAACCAAAACCCAAATCTTGCCGACTTGCTCGGCAAAAATGGCCGCGGCGAACATAAATATCAGAAATGCAAGATGGATAACTACTTCCAGGGAGCTAAATGTCCGCCCCCTGGTATCCTGCGGCATGGTCTCATGGACCATTGTATTAAGGAAAACTATTATAGGGCCTACCGCTATGCCTATCAGAAGCATAATTATGCCTGAAGTCAAAAAATGCGGAGTAAACCGCGCGCTTAGCGCAAACGCATTTATAAATATACCCGTTATGACCAAACTGAAAAGAATCATCCTGTCTTTTCTAACACTCTGTCCGAATCTGCCGTAAAATACCGCGCCTATAAAACAGCCTAATCCCAGAAGCATGGTCAGAAGGCTCAGATCTTTTGTCGCCGAGTGGAAGGTCTGTTGTATGAAAACTATTATAACGCAGCTTATGGCTCCCAAACCCGCCATCAGGAGGAAAAAAGTCCTTACCACGAATTTCATATCCTTGTGTTCGGTAATAAAGAGAATGCCGTCCTTGATTTCACTCCAGACGGATTTCCTTATGGCGCCTTTAAGCGCTTCTCCCGTCCTTAATATGTCATCTTTAAACCCGATTATAATATCCTTGACTACCATGTTCGATATGAACAAAGCGGAAAGAAAATAACTTGCGGAGTTAATATATAAACTGTTTATCGCTCCGATTTTATCCACTATGATGCCGGCTATGCCAAGGGCCACGAATGCGGTTATCATGCGCGTGGTATCCGAAAGCGTATTCGCTATAAGCAGCATATTCCGCGGAACCACGTCCGGGATTATGGCCATTTTACTCGGAAGGAAGAAGCGCGTTATCGAAAAAATAATGAAAACCAGGATATATACCGGCAGGAAGTTGTTGAAATGTAAAATAAAAAAGGGGATTAACAAAACTAATAATCCCCTCAATATGTCCGATGTTACCATTACCCTTTTTCTGTCCCATCTGTCGACGTATACGCCGGCAATCGGGCCGATAAGAAAAACGGGTATTACCACAAAGAATAACAGTTTTGCCAATTCTATAGTTGACCCCGGAGATTTTTTGTAAACAAGCGCGACAAGCGCCATGTTATTCAACCAATCGCCGAAATTGGATATGATCTGACCGATCCAGAGAAGTAAAAAATTCCTGTTTTTAAGAACATCTCTAAATCTTGCCAAGTGTCTCCCCGCGGGAAAGTAGCCCCTCGCTTTCGCTCGGGGTAAATTCGACCACATGACTTACGCTTCATTCTGTCGCGTAAGTCATGGTCTCATTTATGGAGCTGGCGAGTGGATTTGAACCACTGACCTGCGGTTTACGAAACCGCTGCTCTACCGACTGAGCTACGCCAGCACTTTAGTCCATAGTCTATGGTCCATAGTTAACTACAGACTATCGACTATGGACTAACGTATTATATATCTTAATGCAAGAGCGGGCAAGTGAAAATTTATTGAAAGAAAATGGGCATCTCAAACGTATATATATGTGAGGGAAAAGTGGTGCCGAGGGGCGGAGTTGAACCGTCGACGCCGGCCTTTTCAGGGCCGCGCTCTACCACCTGAGCTACCTCGGCATATTGGTAGAATAGTATGACAATATTAACAAATATGCTCTGTTACGTCAAGAAAATAAAATCGGATATGATTATCCGTGACATTTAGAGTTACGTTAAAAGTAATAAACGATAAATATTGTCAAAACATAAAATATTAAATAAATTTAAACTCTACCGGAAAAATACTTGACAACCCTTTTTAAGATATATATACTAAAATCCCTGCTCTCAAAATCTAACTATATCAATTACTAACCAAAAGGAGGTAATAAGTGCAATATATAGGTAGAGGCAGTAAAATCCACGTATCTATTATCTTAATTTTATTGATGTTTTATTGTGAAATCGCTCATGCAGAAGTAAAATGGATGAGTAAAAGCATGGGGCTTGCCGGCTACAAATTTACCTCGTTGTCCATAGATAAAAACAATCCGAACATAATTTATGCCGGGTCGAACGGCGCTCTTCTGAAAACCACCGATAGCGGTAACACCTGGAAAAATATCTTTAAAGTACCGGGTGCGGGTAAATTTATAAATTTTATCGCTATAAATCCCAAGAACTCCGCAGTGATATATCTGGCAACGGGTTCGGGAATTTTCAAATCAGAAAACGGAGGGGCAAAATGGTCCGCTGCATCGCGTAATATACGGGAGCACGATGTCCTTATGCTGTTAATAGACATCGATGATGCGGACATTGTATTCGCCATAACCGAAAATTCCGTATATAAAAGTGAAAATGGTGGGGCCAATTGGGTAAAATCCGCCGATGGCATATCGGATAAGAATATACGGTCTATCGCACAAAATTTTCTTGATCCCGAAATTCTGTTTGTTTCATCGGAAGGCGGCCTCTCTAAATCCAAAAACTGCGGCAAGACATGGGAAAAGATATTTTTTGCGGATCCTACTAATGGTGAGGGACAGGAAAAAGAATATGCGGAAGAAGCAGAGTTTCCCGGAAAGCCACGTAGTTATATTACACTAGATCCGATCAATCCTTCCATTCTTTATTTAGCGACAAAAAGGGGGATATTCAAAAGCGAAGACGGCGGTAAATCGTGGGAAAGACTGCCAAAAAGCGGATTAACAACCTCTGCGGTTAATAACCTCATATCTTCTCCGCAGAAAAGCGGTTTTTTATTTTTAGCCACAGAAAAAGGCGTTTTTAGATTTTCCGAAGAAGAAAACACATGGAAAGAATTTAATCGGGGCCTGTCGGAAAGAAAAATAAGCTTTATAGCATTATGCAATGACCGCGATGTTTTATGGATTACCGCCGAAGACGGCGTATTTGAATCGACGGGCGATATCTATGAAGTAAACGAAAAAATTGCGCTTTCCGGCATAGATGACCTGATGCAAAACTTTTCTCATGAGCCAACCTTCAGAGAAGTGCAGAAAGTAGCTATAGAATACGCTGAAGTAAATCCCGATAAAATTTTAAAATGGCGCAGGGCAGCCAAGACAAAAGCATTATTACCTACGCTTTCTTTCGGCGTCGAAAAAGACAGCTCTCGGGGAATACACTGGGATTCAGGTACAAACCCCGATGTGTGGGTAACGGGACCTGATGACGAAAATACCGGCTGGGACATAACTTGTTCCTGGGATCTGGGCAAACTAATCTGGAACGACGACCAGACATCTATAGATACAAGAAGTAAGCTGATGGTCGAGCTGCGCAATGACATTATAGATGAAACAACGAGACTCTATTTTGAAAGACGCAGAATACAGCTTGAGCTGCTCCAAAATCCGCCGAAAGATTTGAATAAGAAGATCGACAAAGAATTGCGTGTCCAGGAACTGACCGCAAATATCGACGGTATGACTGGCGGGTATTTCTCTGCAGAGATAGAGAAAAGAACTAACAATTAATCAAGCTCGTCAGGAGTTGTGTTAGGGGTATACGTACACGGGTCTTTGGGGTGCTGTGCCTGTCAGGTCAAATTCATCGTGATACGAATACGCCCCACCAACATGTCCGTCAACAAAAAGTACCATAACGGGGGCTTCTTCTATTTCACCCCCCCTTCTACTGTGCCCTGGTTTGTCCCACTCATAGCATCTTTCCAAATAGACTTTACTACGCGGGCGGGTTACTGCATCTAGAGGGGATCCAAGAAGATATCCATTCATAATATATGATGTTCCACGCCAGTCAAACCCGGTGGACCCCTCTAGCCACGGTTTTAAATCATCAGGACAATGAAATATTTCAGCAGAAGTATCAGTTACATCAAGATAACGATTCAACGGACGATTTACTGCCTTATAATCATCATGACTCATATAAGCATTGCCTTGCCATCCGCCAAATGTGTGGTCGCTACATTGAGTGGGATTAGGCGATTCAGCGCTTGTTGGAAACACATCATTATGGTCATCCAGATACAGATACCACGCAATCCCGTGCTGGCGGAGATTATTGGCACACATGGCACGCCGTGCTCCTTCTCTTACTCTGCTTATAGCAGGCAGAAGCAGGCCGGCAATAAGCCCGATAATTGTTATCACGACGAGAAGTTCGATTAAGGTAAAGGCTTTTTTGTTCATAAGTCACCCCAAGTATACCTCACGGAAGGCGGTTTGGCAAGGTGAGCGACCTTCACGATATAAGCCGGTATTAATTTTGCCGGATGATAGGAAAGTTTTACTTTCCTGAGATTCTCGAGCTCCGAATCGTCCATAATATTTATGTATTTATAGCCGGCTACGTCTCCGCAAAACTTCTGGAAGATAAACTGACTGATACCTTTTATATTTAAATCTGTTATCTCGTACAATATGCAGAATGTGTCTTTGTTTAAGCCAAACCCGAAAGTAAATCCTTTCACCCGGCTCTTCACCCTAACGATTCTTCCCTCGAAATTCAGGCCGTCATAGTTGCAAAGCAGTGTTTTCAGGCATGAATAGTTATCATCCAGCATCCCGCAGTATATCCGGTCGGTGTTTTTTACGCGGCGATTCTTTGCCCATTCGCCGTAAAGCGCAAGGCATTCCTTCCCGGCTTCCGGCGAAAACGGCATATATTCAGACCGGTAGTGTTTTACGAAATAATTTACGGCGGAGCGCTTCGATTTGAATGTGTCGCCCCTCAATTCCGCCATATCTGTCCGCCGGCATAAATACTCTTCGGATATTTTTCTGTATTCATAACCCATATTTTGGTAGAAAGACAGGCTGCCTTCCTCTACATTTTCTATGCGCGATATCGCTATGTTCTTATTAAAATCATTCATAACAACGAACGATTTTTTTACCGCTTCGGCCTTAACCTTTTCTGCCAACGGCGGAAGATACATAAAGCAGCTTGTCTTATCCTTGAAAAATACGCAGAGGCTGCCGTCTATCACCGCCCAGCAGATATTGAAAAGTCCTTTCCAGATGTAAATGTTTTCGAAGGTGTAGGCCGATAATACATGGCCGGTGAGGCCTAAAAATCCGTCGAATAATTTCTTATCCTTGATGGACAAACTATTGAGTTTCATATTTTAATTTCTGCGAGGTTCCGGGCGCCGGGGTAAGATTGGATAATTTGCGGATTGTTTTTCAGACATTTTGTAAAATCGGGGTTCCGGAATAAAGTTACTAAATACTCCGCGTACTCTTTGAATTCTTCCTTTTTTAGGTTTTCCCCCGCAAAAGGACAGTTTGTATCTACCGCTAAAAATATCTTACCCGATTTGGTGTCCCGGTTCAGGAGAAAGGGGTATAACCGGCATTCGAAAGGCCGCGTTTCATAAATATTACATTTGTTATCTTCGATACGCAGAAACGAACACAGGAAATTATTGTCTTTTTTGTCCGGAACAGGACATAATTTACTTTCGGATATCGTTCTTTCTTCTTCCTTTAAAAGATGCGGAAACCAGGGGGAATTTTCCTCAGCGAACCTGCAGCAGCCGTCGCATTTCAGGCAAAACGCTTCGGGGATTATCTGTTTTATATCGGGCATTTTGATCTCAGTAAGCGGTCCCTTTTAAGTTTTCTACATATTTCTGGGCGCTTATTGCCGCCTCGGCACCTTCGCCGGTTGCCACTACTATTTGCTGTAACGGTTTTTTACGCACATCACCGCAGGCAAATATGCCCTCTGTCGATGTCCGCATTTCATTATCGGTTACAATATAACCGTTTTCGTCCGTTTTTACCCTGCTCTTCAAAAGAAAATTATTCGGCTCTATACCTACAAAAATAAAAACGCCCTGGCACGGAATGTCTTTTTCGGCGCCGCCCGGGACCGCTTTCACTTTTACGCTGCTTACTGCTTTAACGCCTTCTATGGCCGTAACAATCGAATTGAGACACAGCTTCATTCTGTTATTTTTATTAAGCTTGCTCTGCAGGATTTTTGTCGCGCGTAGACGATCCCGCCTGTGCACCAGAGTTACTTCCGAAGCAAACTTTGTCAGATATAAACCTTCTTCTACCGCTTTATCCCCTCCGCCGACCACTACTATCTTCTTATTTCTAAACATAGGCCCGTCGCATGTAGCGCAATACGAGACGCCTCTCCCCGCGAATTTTTCCTCGCCGGGTACGCCCAAATGCTTCCATGTCGCGCCTGTAGCATAAATAAGCGACAGGGTATTATACTCCCTGCCGCTTTCCGTGATAATTCTGAACGTTTTTAATGCGTCTTTGTGCTTTTCTTCTTTGAGATCGACGACATTATCCTGATCTATGGCCAGCCCTGCTTTACATGCCTGCTCCTTCATCCGTTCCGCTAATTCCCCGCCGGTTATACCGTCAGGAAAACCCGGATAATTTTCGACTCTTTCCGTAAGAAGCACCTGTCCGCCGGGCAAATACCGTTCTATCAAAACTACTTTCATCTCGGCGCGCCGCGCATAAAGGCCTGTCGTTAAACCGGCAGGCCCGCCGCCTATTATTATGATATCGTATAATTCTTCCTTCATGCTATCTATCTTTCCAGCAGATATTTGGAGATTTTTGCAGGCGGTTTGACCGCATAATTGCCGTTGAAACACGCCGTGCAAAACGAATCTTTCGGCAGTAACATGGCCGCAAGCATTCCTTCAAGGCTGAGGTAGCCCAGGCTGTCCAATCCTATAAAATCTCTTATCTCGCCGACCGAGCGGTTAGATGCTATCAATTCCTTTTTGCTCGGAAAGTCTATACCGTAATAACAAGGGAACTTTATCGGCGGGCAGCTTACGCGCATATGTATTTCTTTTGCGCCCGCTTCCCTGAGCGCCTTTACCCTGCTGCGGCTGGTTGTCCCGCGCACGATAGAATCTTCTACTATGATTATACGCTTACCTTTAAGAACATCTTTTATGGGGTTCAGTTTGACCTTAACACTGAAATCCCGCAAATATTGCAATGGCTGGATGAATGTCCTGCCTATATAGTGATTCCGTATTATACCTACTTCGTAAGGAATTTTAGCGGCTTTTGCAAAACCCAGTGCCGCGTAATTACCTGAGTCGGGAATAGGCATGACGAAATCGCACTTTTTGCTGCCATTGTGCGCCGGACATTCTCTGGCCAAATTAGCGCCGAGTCGTCTGCGTGTTAAATAGACGTTTTTCCCGAATATATTTGAGTCGGGTCGTGCGAAATATATGTATTCGAATATGCACATCGCCGGTTTGACCCTGGGGAATGGTTTTATTGAGTTTATGCCGTCTTTTGTTATAAAGACTATCTCACCGGGTTCTATCTCTCTTACGTATTTAGCCCTGATCAGGTCCAGGGCACAGGTCTCGCTGGCCAGGACATAGGCACCGTCGACTTTGCCCAGGCATAACGGCCGCCAGCCGTGCGGATCTCTGGCACCTACCAATACATCGTTCATCATAAGAACAAGAGAATACGCGCCTTCAAGATGCGATAGCGCCCAGACGACACTTTCCTTGTAATCTCTTCCATTCGAACGCGCCAAAAGATGCGCTATTATCTCGGAATCCATCGAGGTCTGAAAAATGGACCCTTTTTCCTCCATTGCCCTTCTCAGACCCAGTATGTTAGTAAGATTACCATTATGAGCAATCGCTATGTGACCTTTTATGTGATTTATTAAAAACGGTTGTATATTCGAGACATGGCTCGAGCCTGTTGTAGAATAACGCACATGGCCAATGGCCAATCCTCCGCGCAGGGAACGTATTGCGTTTTCGTCGAATACTTCGCCAACGAGCCCCATACCCTTATGGTATCTTACCTTTCTTCCGTCATAGGTAAATATACCCGCGCTTTCTTCGCCGCGGTGCTGGAGCGCATAAAGGCCGAGATAGGTAAGCCGTGCCGCATCTTTGTGGTTCGAAATGCCAAATATACCGCACATAATAAACCCCTCTACTCTACAACTGTAACGCTTTTTGCCGTAGGCATCTTGTCATCTTCGTAATACTCGACTATTATACGGGCGCCCGTTTCCACATCCATGAGCCCGACAGCATCTCCACCTTCGGAGATTTTCAGACTTTCAGGAATAGAAAAAGTTACTTCCTCGTATTCTATTACTCCCGGTCCGTTGAGCCATTTGACGGTGAGGGTGGATTTTTCCCAGTCAGCCGAAACTACGTTGCCCTCTATGGTTTTTGTTTTGGAAGTCTCATTCTCCTGGCAATAAGAGGGCGTCGCGGCGATTAATCCCATTATTGTTATAGCAGAAATAATTACCAGTATCTTTTTCATCATCGGTTTAATTATTATTTAATCCCCTGGATGAGTTTACACATGTTCGCTTCTCTTGGGTTTTGGCTGCCATTTTCCAAAATGCTGCCGCTCGTGTGTTTTATGGTGCTGGCTTTGGTTGTGCCTATGGAAGGGTCCTCTTCTGGAGCTGATATGCTGTTTCGGATGTAAAAATTTCTCTCGGGGAAAATCGGGGTGTTCTAATATGCGTAAATCGGTTTTGATAAGTCTTTCTATGTTGCGGACGTCCATGCCCTGGTCAGGCGTGGCAAAAGAGATAGCGCGACCTTCGTGGCCGGCGCGCCCCGTGCGGCCGATGCGATGTACGTAATTTTCGATATCTTCCGGGAGATCGTAGTTAATTACAAGCTCTATGCCGACAACGTCGATTCCCCGTGCCGCAATATCCGTCGCTACAAGTATCCTGTATTTGCCTCTCTTGAAACCCTCAAGCGCCTCCCGGCGCTGTATTAAAGAACGGTCGGAATGTATTTCCGCCGCGTTATGTCCCATTTCTCTGATAAATCGCGTTATTTTTGAAGCGCCGATCTTCGTGCGGGAGAAAAGCAAAACCGACCCATGATATTGATAGAGCAGTTTACCGAGAAGCTGTTTCTTCGCGTCTTTTTGGACAATAAATACTTCCTGGATAATACGTTCCGCAGCAGTACCGGACGGCGCAACTTCAACGCGGACCGGAAGTTTCATATGCGCAGATGCTATCGTTACGATCTCTGCCGGTATGGTTGCGGAGAAAAGCATCGTCTGCCTGTCTTTTGGAATAAATTTCAGAATGCGTTCGATATCCGGCAAAAACCCCATATCGAGCATGCGGTCGGCTTCATCAAGAACCAGAACGTTTACGTCAAATAAAAGCACGGTACGCTGGTTCATATGGTCGAGAAGCCGCCCGGGTGTAGCGATTATAACGCGCGGGTTCCTTTTAAGCGCCGCAAGCTGCAAATGCATCGAGGCGCCGCCTATGAGAACGGCTGTTTTTATACCGAACAATGGCGCTATTTTTTGAAATGTCTCGTCAATCTGTATGGCGAGCTCTCTGGTAGGCGCAAGGATCAGCGCACGGCCCTTTTTCTGGGCAAGACGTTGAATAATAGGAATAGCGAAGGCTAACGTTTTACCTGTCCCTGTCTGCGCAATTCCGATGATATCTTTGCCTTCTATGACGGAGGGAATCGCTTTATGCTGAATCGGCGTCGGCACAGTAAATCGCATGCGGTCCAACGCTTCGAGGATCTTTGGCGCAATACCGAGACTATAAAACGAAAGGTTCGCCGATGATTGATGTGTCATTGATGTAACCTTCCGGGACTTATTATTTGGCTGCCTGGACATTTACGGCGCGCGGGCCTTTGTCCGATTTTTCTACGTCAAACTCTACGCTTTGGCCTTCTTGTAACGAGTCAAAAACCATTCCGACAAGGGCTGACTGGTGAAAAAAAACCTCACTGCCGTCGGTATCAGAAATAAAGCCGAACCCTCTGTCGCGAACTAACTTCTTTATCTTTCCTGCGTGCATGGTGCTCCTCCTTTTTTGGTCTAAAACAAAAACCGCAAGGTTGACAATCACAACCTTGCGGCCAAAGATATCTAATCTTTAGTCGCGATACTAATATTATACCCTTTTCCTTCTTTTGTCCATGATTATTTTGGAATTCTCAACGACTTGCAAAAGTTGGATTCTGAAAGGGTTATATAAATTGATACTTTTTCAACGATCTTATCTGTTCTCTATTGCCCGTATAATGGATTATTCTATTTATATCATCCTGCTTTACTTCATTAAAATTAATGCCTGCTTCATCATT
>JAQUMG010000040.1 GCA_028718265.1 Candidatus Omnitrophota bacterium | reverse complement strand
GCGACATGGATTCACTGGGCAGCGGAAATTATCAGGATTGGACTGCCGGCGTAAGCATTTCATTGCGATTTTGGGGCGATACGGATAAGGGAAATTATGAAAAAGCCAAACTGGAAAAGAAGAGGGCGCTTATAGGATTTAAACGCCTTGAGCAGAATATAATATTACAAACGAGAGATGCTGTCAGAAATATCGATATCGACTACAGAATGCTGGAAGCCAGCCTGGATACGAAAAAGGCTGAAGAGAGAAACTACGAGGCGCAGGAGCTGCGCTTCAAGGCAGGGCTTGTTTCGACGCACGATATGGTAGATTATCAGGAGCGCCTTACCAGGGCGCAGGTAAATTTCATAAAGAGCGTAATCGATTACAAGGTAGCGCTGATAGAGCTGGCCAAGGTAAAAGGAACTGTGCTTTCAGAAGACAATATAAAATTGGAATAGAGAGGTTCATATGAAAATAATAAGAATAACTACTTACCTTTTGTGCATTTTATTGACAGGCACTATGATTACCGGCTGCGGGAAAAAATCGGCCGCTAAAGACACCAATGAATTAATACCCGTTAAGGTTATGAAGGTCAGGCTTGAAAATCTTGATAAGTCCCTTGAATATGTCGGTGACATTAAAGGTCAGGACGAGGCGATAGTATATCCCAAGGTAAGCGGCAAGATTGTAGAAAAAGTCAAAGACGACGGAAGCCCGATAGAAAAAGGCGAAGTAATCGCATATATTGACAGAGATGAGGTAGGACTTAAATTCGAAAAGGCGCCTGTCGAAAGCCCTCTCGCGGGAATCGTTGGGAGGGTTTACGTTGACATAGGTTCAAGCGTAACCCCTCAGACTCCCATAGCGATTGTCTGCAACATGGGAAAGGCAGAAATAGACCTCAATATACCGGAGAAATATTTATCTAACGTTTCTCTGGGGCAAGAGGCGGAAGTTATTGTGGATGCTTATCCCAACGAGAAATTCATAGGGAAAGTCGCTCAAATAACCCCTGTCGTGGATTTGCAGACGCGCGCGGCGCCCGTAGAAATAGTGATAGATAATACCGCATGCCATCTTCAGTCCGGTATGTTTGCCAAAGTGAAATTGACCATCGAAGAGCGCAAAAACGTGCCGGTAATCCTGAAAGAAGCTATTATCGGCAGGGAGCCGAATACCTATGTGTATGTTATCGAGAACAACAAAGCAGTTATGAAAAAAGTCGTTCTCGGCATACGCCAGGGGCCGTATTTTGAGATAGTCGAAGGCGTGAAAGAAGGAGATGCAGTGGTTATTCTAGGGCAGCAGAAGCTTCGCGACGGGGTTGATGTAAGCGTTGAGATGAACGGCGAGTAAAAATAAGAGGAACTAAATGGCACTACCAGAATTTGGCGTAAAAAAACCTGTTACAAACCTGATGATCTTCTTTTCGGTCATCATCATTGCCGGTTACAGCCTGACTCAGCTTGGCATAGATATGATGCCTGAAATCGAGCCGCCTGCCATAACCGTAATATCTTCTTATCCCGGCGCGAGTTCCGAAGACGTTGAGGTAAAAGTAACCGAACCTCTTGAAAACCAGCTTGCCACTACACCCGGAATCGAGAAAATTACCTCAAGTTCCGTTGAAGGCGTTTCCATGATAACGCTTAAATTCATATGGGGTACAAATCTCGATGAAGCATCAAATGACATACGTGACCGCATTGAACTTACCAGGCGTTTACTGCCGGATATACCGGATGAAATGGATAACCCGTTTATATTCAAATTCAATACCGCTATGATGCCTGTTCTGTATATGGGTATAACCGCCAACGAGAGTTATCCTGAACTTTACGATATAATTGATAAAAGAGTAGGGGACGCTATCAGACAACTTCCGGGCGTAGGTACGGTCCAGCTTATGGGCGGTCTTGAAAGACAGATTAATATCTGGATAGACAGGGAACGGCTGGAAGGGTACGGTTTCTCGATACTTGATATAAAGAGTGCCTTAAAGGAAGAGAACGTTACGCAGCCGCTCGGAAGTATAAAATCGGGCCTTACGGATTATCTCTTGCGCCTGCCCGGTGAGTTTGCTACTCCCGATGAAATAAATCTTGTTATTCTGGGCAAGCGGGACGGTAAGTTTGTGTATTTACGGGATGTTGCCAGGATCGAAGATAGTTTTAAAGAAGTCACGATGGATGTCAGGATCAACAGGAGCCAAAGCCTGATGATGATGGTCCAGAAGCAGACAGGGACAAATACGGTTCAGGTTGCCGGCATGGTCAAAGAAAAGCTTAAGGCGTTGGAAAAGACGCTTCCCTCCGACGTTAAGATGTATACTGTATTCGACACTTCGCAGGATATCATGAATGCGCTTGAATCCCTGAGAGGGGCGCTATGGCTGGGCGTAGTGCTGGTTATTTTTGTAGTGTGGTTTTTCCTGCGGGAGTTTTTTGCAAGTGTCATCATCGCGCTGACCATTCCATTTTCGCTTTTGATCGCATTTATTTATCTGTTCTTAAGCGGCAAGACGATGAACGTCATAAGTATTTCTTCTTTGGCTATAGCTTCCGGAATGGTCGTCGATAACGCCATAGTCGTAGTGGATAATGCGATGCGGCATCTTGAACGAGGCCAGAGGCCGCAGGAGGCGGCCATTTTCGGGACATCCGAAATGTTTCTTGCGATAGGCGCTTCGACTTTGACCACAGTAGTTGTTTTTCTGCCGATGTTTTTTATAAAAGGCGTAGTCGGCATTATTTTCGGGGAGCTGTCCGTTATCGTAACCGTTACGCTTTTGGCATCTTTTTTTACAGCGGCTACATTTACTCCCATGCTTTGCGCTAAATGGCTGAAACTTACTCCGCGCCAGAGTTCCGGTACTTTAAGGCAAAGAGTATTTGCGAAATTTTATGAGACATCGGAAAGATGGTTTAAATCATGGGAAGAATTCTACTCTAGGGCACTTGCGTGGTGTCTGAGCCATAAGAAAACGGTTCTCCTGGGATTTTTCGGGACGTTTGTGTTTAGTTTGTTTCTGGTGCGCTTTATCGGAAGCGAGTTTATTCCGGAAGAAGACAGCGGAGATTTGCGCATAACGGTGGAGCTGCCGTTAGGGACACGGCTGGAAGAAACAGACAAGGTCGCTGAAAAAATCGAGGATATTTTTGAAGAGAAAGTGCCGGAGGCGAGATATGTTTATGTCAGAAGCGGAGAAGCGGCCGGAATGGGCAGAGTAATGGGCGGAGTTTCCGGTAAACATGTTATCGCTAGCGGCGCCAAACTGGTAGAGAAAACAGAGAGAAAACGTTCCGTAAAAGAAGTGGGGCAGGTCATCAGAAAAGAAATAGAACGCATACCCGGCGTATTGAAGATAGACGTATCGACCGGCAATCCTCTTGGAAGGGTTATAACCGGCACCGGCGGCAAAGCTCTGCAGCTGAATATTATAGGGCATTCATTTGAAGATACGGATGCCCTGGCCCAGAAAATAAAAGCGATTATTGAAAAAGTGCCGGGTGCGGTGGATGTCAGCATCTCGCGGGACATAAACCGCCCGGAATTGAGGATAGAAGTTGACAGGGAAAAGGCGGCTGCCTTGGGCCTTACCATGAACACAATTGCAAGCAGCCTTAAGACATACGTGGAAGGCTCGACTGCCACAAAGTACCGGGAAAGGGGAGAGACGTACGACATATATGTGCGGTTGGAAGAATCCTTCCGGTCAAAAGTAGAAGATGTGGAAAATTTATCGATAGTTTCTCCTCTTACCGGACAGCAGGTAAGATTGATAAACTTTGCCAAAGTCTATGAAAAGGCGGGCCCCGTAGAGATAGCGCGGGAGAACCGCGAGAGGGTGATACGGGTAGAGTGTAATGTCTAGTAGCGTTCGTCCGGCAAGGTGAAAGAAGATATCGAAAAGGAACTGCGCAAGATTACAGTGCCTTCTGACATAATAATTAATTTTGGCGGAGAGGCAGAGGAGCAAGGGAAGGCGTTCAAAGATTTAAGCTTGCTGCTCCTTCTGGGTATTCTATTGGTGTATATGGTAATGGCAGCTCAATTCGAATCATTAGTAGACCCGTTTATAGTTATGTTCGCCATACCGTTTACATTTACCGGCGTATTATTCGGATTTCTTTTAACGGGTACAACTTTGAGCATTATTACTTTCCTGGGCATTATAATGCTTATGGGCATAGTTGTAAACAATGCTATCGTGCTTATAAGTTATATAAATATTTTAAGGGCAAGAGGATATTCGATGCTTGATGCCGTTACTATGGGAGGTAAGGACAGGTTGAGGCCTGTGCTAATGACTACAATCACGACGCTGGCGGGACTTCTGCCTATGGCATTATCCCGCGGATCCGGTTCCGAAACCTGGCAGCCCCTTGGCATTACCATGCTGAGCGGACTTACACTTTCAACGTTAATTACGATGCTTTTTGTGCCGACTCTTTATGCGGCGGTGGAATACCGTATAAAGAAAAACGGCAAGAAGAAAGGCGAACATAAATGAAAATGGTTATTATTACGTATAATGAAGCGATAGATATGGAAATGATGGAGATCCTGGGGCAGTGCGGCATTGAAGGATACACCAAAATTACCAATACCTACGGTAAGGGCAAAAGCTCAGGCACTCATCTTGGCGACGATATCTGGCCCGGCAAGAATAACATCTTATATATCGCCTGTCAGGACGAAGAAGCGAAGCAGTTAATATCCGGTATAAAATCACTCAGAAAAACCCTCGGACACGAAGGCGTGAAGGCTTTTGTGCTTCCGGTGGACAGCCTTACTTAAAAGTCCTTGCCTGTTATCATTCTACATGTTAATATATTAAAATATGAATGACATATTAGCCCTTTCTTTAATAATATTATTGATATTGGCCGCTATCACCGCAGCGTCGGAGATATCGATGATAGCCGTAAGCCGCCTGCGCCTGCGAAAGCTGGCAAAGGACGGCTCCAATCCCGCGCAAATTGTCCTCAAAATTCTTGAGGTTCCGGAAAAGTTTTTCGGCACGATTCTTGTCGCAAACAACATAATCGATACGCTTATAGCCGCTATCGTCACCGTAATAATGGTTTCCATCTTCGGGAATACGAAAGGCATAATCCTTGCGACTATAATAGCCGCCTTTCTTATCATATTATTCGAGGTAGTAGCAAAGACCTACGCCGCGAGACACTCCGAGAAACTTTCCCTGGCCGTGGCAAAGCCCATGCGCGTAATGATATCTATTTTATCCCCGATCGCAAAAGCCCTGTCGATTGTTACGAATTTTATTATTAACTTTATAGGCGATAAAGAAAAGAGCACCTTTTTAGTTACCGAAGATGAAATAAGAACGCTTATTAAAATGGGCGAAGAAGACGGGACTATCCATAAAGAAAAATATATCATGCTGTCCAAAGTCCTCGATTTCAGCAAGACGCTGGCCAGAAGCGTTATGACGCCGAAGGGGCAGATAGTATCCATAGATGTTAATTCGGGCCTGGACGATATGCTGGAAAAAGCGGTTGAATCAGGCTATTCGCGATTTCCCGTTTACAAAGATACCCCGGAGCAGATAACGGGCATAATCAATATGAAGGACCTGCTTAACATCGTCATTAATAAGGGCCTGATTGTTTTTCAGGACATAGTTTCTCCTCCCGTATTTGTTCCCGGTTCAAAGAAGATAACAGAGCTTCTGCGGGAATTTCAGAAAGGGCACACCCACTTAGCCATAGTGACGGACGAAAGCGGTAAGATAGAAGGTTTGGTTACCCTCGAAGATCTCCTCGAAGAAATAGTAGGCGAGATAGAAGACGAACACGATATCCGCAGTAAAAGTTAGGAGTTCAAAATAGCCTGCCTTTATTGACACCGGCCTGTTCCTATGGTATATTATACCGTAATATTGTATCAGGGGGTATTCCATGTACGTTATAATAGTAGGTTGCGGCAGAGTAGGTTCGGAACTTGCCAAGCTTCTATCCAGTGAAGGCCATAATGTTGTCGTAATAGACAAAAGCCCCAAGAGCTTAGAGCGGCTGGGGAGGACTTTTAACGGCATTACACTGGTCGGTAATGGGTTTGATCTGGAACTATTGAAGACGGCGGGGATTGCCCAGGCCAACGCTTTCTGCGCCGTTACCAACGGCGATAATACCAACCTCGTTGCATCGCAGGTAGCTAAGAAAATATTTAATGTTCCCAAGGTTATTGTACGTGTTTATGATCCCAGCAGGGCCAACATTTACAAGGCGTTAGGGCTGGACGTTATAAGCGGAACGATACTTTTCGCGGCCATGATCAGGGATAAGGTTGTAGAATCTAAATTTTCCAGTTATCTGATAGAAAGCGGCGAGCTGGGAGTTTTAGAGATAGAGGTACATGATGATTTGAACGGCAAAACTATCAGCCAGATAAACGTACCCGGCGAACTCATAGTGACGACGATAAGAAAAATAAAAGGCATCATCATTCCCGAAGTTAGTACGAAGGTGGATAAAGGCGATATACTTCTGGCCGTAGTGAAGATTACCAGTCTCGATAAGATAAAAAAGAAATTTGGTTTGTAAAGCGCTGATATGAGGTAGCCCATGTATATCATTATAATCGGAGGGGGAAAGATAGGCCGTTTTCTTGCTCAGCGGCTCTCAACCGACAAACATACGGTAGCGATAGTCGATAAAGATAAAAACGTATGCGATGAAATAGCCGTAGACAGCAAGGCATTAGTGATTCACGGCGATGGATGCGATCTTAAATGCCTGGAAGATGCCGGCATTTCCCGCGCAAATGTAGTCGCAGCAGTTACCGGAGACGATGAAGATAATCTTGTAATATGCCAATTGGCAAGAGAGAGATTTGATGTGGGCAGGACGGTGGCCAGGGTCAACGACCCCAAGAACGAGCACACCTTTGCGGAATTAGGGGTCGATATCCCGATCGACGCAACCCGGATCATAGCAAAGATCATAGAGGAAGAAGTATCTTTCGCCGATTTTGTAAATCTTATGAGTTTTAACAGAGGCAAACTTGCAATTGTACGCGTAGATTTGCCGGAGGATTCGCCCGTAATCAATAGAATGGTCCAGGATATCACACTTCCGCCGGATTCGGTATTGGTTTCTATTATACGCGGCGGAGAAGTAGTTATACCCAAGGGGAAGACGGTTCTGGAGGCAGGCGATGATATTATTGCGCTTACTCTGGTCGAGAATAAACAGCAGCTTCTCCAACTATTCGTGGGGAATATCTAATGTTTAAACAGGTCATTAACATAATTATAGGTATAATCATAGAAGTCGGCGCGATTGCTTTAGTCATGTTAATATGTTTTGGTATTTCCTGGCTATTTGCCGTTTAACCTAAAATCCGGGCGAGTAAATGATTCCTAGACCGCAAAAAGAAGATTTTAAGATTATAGGTTATTATTTAGGGAAGATAGTGGTCGGTTTAGGGATAATGATGATTATTCCTCTGGCTCTCGGCCTGGTCTATGACGAAGTAAACCCCTCACTGGATTTCCTCATCTCCATTTCTATAACCCTAAGCCTTGGTTTTCTTCTTACCATATTTTGCCGTACCGAACGCGACCCCAACTGGATGCACGGGATGATAATTGTCTCTTTGAGCTGGATAGTAGCAATGTTACTCGGGGCCATTCCCATGTATCTGAGTCATCATTGGAAATCTTATCTCGATGCCTGTTTTGAATCCATGAGCGGATTTGCCACTACAGGCCTGACTTTGGCTCAGAATCTGGACCACCTGTCTTATTCGCACAATCTTTGGCGCCACTTGATCATGTTTATAGGAGGCCAGGGAATAGTCATAGTAGCGCTGTCGTTTCTGGTGCGCGGCGCCGCAGGGGCTTTTCGGATATACGTGGGAGAAGCGAGAGACGAAAAAATTCTGCCGAATGTAGTTTCAACTTCCAGATTTATATGGTTGGTCAGCATAACATACCTCATACTAGGTACCGGGGCTTTGGCTGCGATAGCAGTCTATGAAGGTATACCGCTTAAGAATTCGATATTTCACGGAGCATGTATATTTATGGCGGCCTTTGATACGGGCGGATTCACGCCGCAATCACAAAATATTTTATACTATCATAGTTTTCTTTTTGAAATGGTTACTGTAGTCATAATGTTTCTGGGCGCTATGAACTTTAAACTGCATTACGCCATATGGAGCGGCAACAAGCGTGAAATATGGCGTAATATAGAAATGGTAACTTTGTTCATTACCATTATGGCAACTTTTATTATTACTGCATTCGGATTGCAGCGTACAGGTACTTACCCGGAAGCAATCTCACTTTTCCGCAAAGGATTTTACCATCTGATTTCGGCCCATACAACTACAGGATATGCGACTATTTACGCTAAGCAGTTTATCAAAGAATGGGGGCCGCTGGCACTTATGGGAATTATGCTTGCCATGGCTTTCGGCGGCAGCAGTTGTTCCACGACAGGCGGTATCAAAGCATTGAGGATAGGCCTTATATCTAAAGCCATGGCTCAGGATATACGCCGTATAATTCTGCCTGAATCCGCCGTAGTTACCGAGAAATTTCACCACATAAAAGAGATTGTGCTCGAAGACAGGCAGGTGCGTTCCGCGTGCCTCATTGCGCTGGCCTATATTATGCTTTACGGCTTTGGCGCTGTTGTGGGCATGTTTTTTGGCTACCCGTTTTTGGATTCTTTATTCGAATCTACCTCAGCCGCCGCTAACGTAGGCCTTTCCTGCGGGATTACTGCCGTGAGCATGCCGGCATTGCTTAAAATCACTTATATGTTCCAGATGTGGGCAGGCCGTCTTGAATTTGTAGCCGTATTTACTTTGGTCGGGTTTTTTGTAGCCGCGATAAAGGGGAAATGATGATCAAACGCTGTACGCTAATATTGTCTATAGTCTATAGTCTATGGTCTATGGTCTGCTATGCCGGACCCATTTCCAGCACCGAGCTGATTGATAACGCCAAACAATACGACGGCCAAACCGTTACTTACAGCGGCGAGGTCATAGGCGATGTGATGGCGCGCGGAGAGTATGCGTGGGTAAATGTAAACGACGACACAAATGCTGTCGGCATATGGGCGCCTAAAGATTTAACAAAAAACATTGTTTATAAAGGCACTTATAATATAAAAGGCGATATCGTAGAAATAAAAGGTGTATTTAACCGTAGCTGCACGCAGCATGGCGGTGATCTGGATATTCATGCGGTAAGCGTGGCTAAGCTGAAAGACGGCTACCTGATTCCCGAAGCGATGGATTTAGCCAAAGCGCGCCATGCTATTATATTCGGCGTAATCCTGGTTTTAGTTTTGTTGTGGAAAATTTACAAGAAATTCAGAAAATAGAAAAAATGGGCGCTGTCCCTATTTTTTAGCAATGGCCTTAGTAGGACACACCTTAAAGCACTCCCCACGATTATCACATATCTTGTAGTCTATCACGGCAAGATTATCAATTACCTTTATTGCACTGACAGGACAGGCCTTTTCGCATTTATGGCAGGCGATACAACCGACAGAGCAGACGTCCATGACTCTTTTGCCCATGTCGCGCGATTTACAGCGTACGGTATAGATCTTAGTAACAGGAGTTAACGAAAAGAGGTTTTTAGGACATATCGCGACGCACTTACCGCAGGCAGTGCACTTAGTTTCATCAACGACGGGCAAATCCTCTTCGTTCATGGTAATGGCGCCGAACGGACACACTTTGGTACATGTTCCGTAGCCGATGCATCCGTATACGCACGCTTTTGGCCCGCCCATTACTAGATTGGCGGCTACGCAATTTTTTATGCCTGTGTATATAAATTTGTCTTTTACACGTTTATTGCCGCCATGGCAGTTTACGACTGCTGCTTTTTTAGTTTTTGTCTTGGCTTCTACCCCCAGGATTCCGGCTATCTCCGCCCGCTCTTCAGAGCCGGCAGCGACGCAGCGCTCAATGCTGCATGTGCCTTGTATAAGCGCTTCGGCGAAACCTATACAGCCGGCTAGGCCGCAGGCGCCGCAATTTGCTCCCGGAAGGTGGGCGTATATTTTTTCAATGCGGGGATCAGTCGTTACGCAGAACTTTTTTGATGCTATAGCCAGTCCTACGCCGAACGCCACGCCTAAACCCGTCAAAGTTAATACAGGAATGATTATTTTTATTATCGCAGGAGTATTCATAGTTTAAATCCGTTAAATCCCATAAAGGCAAGGCTCATAAGCGCCGCGATTATAAAAGCGAGAGGCACGCCCTGTAATGATTTTGGCGCTTCGACCAATTCCAGGCGCTCTCTTATGCCTGACATCAATAACATTGCCACTAAATAGCCTATTCCCGCAAAAAATCCCTGCGCAACGCTGAAGACGAAGCTGCCGGCCACGACATTTGTGCCTACAAAAAACATATCCGAGTTCAGGACGGCAACGCCCAACACCGCGCAGTTGACCGTTATAAGGGGCAGATAAATACCGAACGCTTTATATAGAGCGGGCGATGTCTTTCGCACAATCATTTCGACAAGCTGGACAAAACTGGCGATGACCAGAATAAAAGATATGGTCCTGAGATATGTTATGTCAAAAGGAATAAGTACATAACGATAAATAAGCCACGTAATGATGCTGGACATCGTCGTGACGAATGTGACGGCAAAGCCCATTGATACTGCGGGTTTAGTCTCTTTTGATACCCCGATAAAAGAGCAGAGGCCCAGGAATTTGGAGAGGATGAAATTATTTATAAAGACCATTGACACTAATATCGCAACAAATTTACTTACATCCATCGCATCCTACCTTTGTTATCTCTTTGCCGCTTTGACGTTTGATATGCCAGTAATTTACGAGCCCTATCAATAGACCCATTGTCAGTAATGCGCCCGGTGCCAGTATCATCATTGCGACGGGCTGGAACCCCCTGGCCAGGTTAATTCCCAATAAAGTGCCTGCTCCCATGGCCTCGCGTATCGCGGCTATTATGACCAAAGCTATGGTAAAGCCCGCGCCCATGCCGAGCGCATCGAAAATAGAGTCCATGACAGGCCGTTTGCACGCAAAGGCTTCAGCCCGTCCCAATACTATACAGTTCACGACTATTAAAGGTACGAATATACCGAGCGCAGTATTTAATGCCGGGAAAAAAGCCTTCATCACCATCTCATTTATAGTGACGAAAGTAGCGATGATTACTATGAAGCATGGTATGCGTATCTGGTCCGGAATTAACTTACGGAGAGAAGATATTATTATGTTCGAACCCAGGAGGACAAACGTCGCCGCCGCGCCCATACCTATGGCATTTATTACCGAAGTAGAAACGGCAAGGGTGGGGCATAGTCCGAGGACGAGCCCGAACGTCGGGTTTTCAATGGTTATACCTTTCGTGAATTCCTGTATTAATCTTTTCATAGTCTCACTTGGCGCCATACGGCCGTGGTTTTACATACCTGTCAATCAGAGGAACAACAGCATTCATTATCAGAATAGAATAAGAGACGCCTTCGGGATAACCGCCGAACCGGCGTATGACAAAAGCAATAGCGCCGCAAGCGATGCCGAAGATTAGCTGGCCCTGTCGCGTCATCGGCGAAGTTACGTAATCCGTTGCCATAAAGAAAGCGCCGAGGATCAGTCCGCCGGATAATATGCTGAACAAGAAATCACCCTTCATGAAACCATGCGCGCTAAAAACCCAGCTGAGGAA
>JAQUMG010000039.1 GCA_028718265.1 Candidatus Omnitrophota bacterium | reverse complement strand
AGAAAGAATTCCGCGAAAAAGAATTCAAGATACTTAAATTCAAAAGCAGTATGGGAGAAAGCGAACTGTCGGGGATTTTTGATACTGTGGTCAAGCTTCTGGAGGCAGAAACGCTTTATTGCGAAGCGGAAGCCAGCCTTAATATATCTATAGCAGCCCTGAACAGAGCGATAGGAATAGAAAATTACTTCTAAGCTGCCGAAAATCGGAGGTATTTAAATGAAATTTTTTAAAACCCAGTTTTTCCAGAAACATAAACGGCTGATAATTATATCTATAGTTCTCGTCGGCGCTCTAATTATGTGGGGGTGGACTCATATGCCCAAAAAGGGCGGGGCCAAGATGACCTTGCAGAATATTTTTAAAGGTAAAGGAGCTCAAAAGGAAGGCGAAGCTCCGCTTGAAGCAGCTATTCCGGTAAAAACGACAAAGGTCGTAAAAACCGATTATCAGGATTTTGTGACATCTTTCGGTACTATAAAAGGCCTTAAAGAGATACCTGTAAAATTTGACGAGGCCGCAAGGATCTCCAGGTTTTATTTCAAGGAAGGCGATAGCATAAAAAAGGGCGATCTCGTAGTTTCCCAGGAGCAGGACGAGCAAAAATTTAAACTTGAGTATGTCGAGATAGAATATAATAAGAATAAAACCCTGCGCGATCTCGGCGCTATTACAAACGACAAACTCAGAGAAGCGGAGCTGGAACTGGAGACGGCCAAGGCGAGTCTGAATAAGAAAAATTTTTACGCGCCTTCGGATGGTTTTATAGGAACCCAGAAGATTAATGAGGGCGAGCTTGCTTCCCCGACCGATGTAGTGACTATTTTTGTAGATATAGATAACGTTTTTTGCGAAGTCGGCATCATCGAAAAGGATATGGATAAAGTAAAGACGGGGCAAACAGCGAAAATAATGATAGAGGCCTTTCCGGATGACGTATTCGAGGGCACGGTAGATTCGGTATCTCCTATGCTGGAGGGCCGCAGCCGTACTCAGACGGTGAAGATGCTGGTTCCCAATGAAAAAGGGACTATTAAGCCGGGAATGTTTGCGAAAGCGGATATCATGATATTCGAAAAGAAAGACGCGATAGTAATACCGCGTAAAGCGCTGCAGAAATCCGAGGATGGCTATGCGGTTTTCGGCGTCGTGAGGCCCGAGGGCGAAGCGAAAAAGAGCCCCGCCGGATTTGAAGAGGCTACCGCAAAAGTAATGCCTGTCAAAGTGGAACGGGCCAACGAAGAAAATGCCCTTATAAGCGAGGGACTCGAAGACGGCCAGGAAATCGTACTTGAAACCCCCGAGGCAAAATCGAGTATAAAGGACGGCGCAACCATAGAGATATTGCCAAACACGGGAAATGAATAATGTGTTATGGAGAGGAATATAAGTAATGAGTTTAGCAGGTTTTTCTATAAAAAAACCCGTAACGGTAACAATGATTTATCTTGCCGTTATTCTTTTAGGCGTTATATCGTGGTTCCGTCTGCCGCAGGAGTTTTTCCCGCCGATTACATACCCGCAGCTCTCTGTAGTAACTAATTATTCAAATGCTGCGCCGGAAGAAGTAGAAACATTAATCACCAAATTAATAGAAGAAGCAGTCGGTACCGTTAAAAACGCACGGCGCGTTGTCTCTACCTCCCGCGAGGGGACTTCCATAGTAACGGTAGAATTTAATTGGGGCACGGACATGAACTTCGCGGCCCTTGGCATGAGGGAAAAAATCGATCTCATAAAAGAGAGATTGCCCAGAGATGCCGAAGAGCCTCTCGTGATGAAATTTAATCCGTTCGCACTTCCCATTATGACTCTTAGCGTAAGCGGAGACAGACCGCTGAATGAATTATATGAGATTGCTAAAGACTATCTGAAAGACAGGCTTGAAAAAATAGAAGGCGTCGCTTCCTGCTCAATATCCGGCGGCATCGAAAGAGAGATCCAGGTCAATGTAAGCGAAGGTGCTTTGCAGGCATCGGATATAAGTCTTACGGAAATAGTTAATGCACTCACCAATTCTAACCTGAATTATCCGGCAGGGACGACTGAAGAAGAATTTTTTGAATGGCTCATAAGGACAATGGGTGAATTTAAGGCCGTTTCCGACATAAACGCGACAGTCGTTACTCTTGATGAAGGCGAAGAGAACGGGTCTGCGGAAAAACGCGAAGATGAGAGCGTACTCAAAAGAAGACGTGCGATAAAATTGAACGATATCGCAGTCATAAAAGACAGCTTTAAGGAAAAGACCAGCTACTCTCGTTATAACGGTAAGGAAAACGTATCAATAGCCATTCAAAGGCAGGCCGAGGCGAATACCATACAGACAGTCCAAAAGGTCATGAAAGAATTAAAGAGGGTAGAGGAGATACTGCCGGCAAATGTCAAGGTAGACATAGTTTATGATCAGTCGAAATTTATTAAAAACGCGATCGGCGGCGTAGCGGATGCCGCCTGGCAGGGCGGCTTGTTGGCGATATTAGTCCTCCTGTTCTTTCTTATGAACGTTAAAGATTCTTTGATAGTGGCGACGACAATACCGATATCAATAATCGGAACGTTCTGCCTGATGTATTTTTCGGGAATAACGATTAACATGATATCACTCGGCGGGCTGGCGATGGGCGTCGGGATGCTTGTCGACGGTGCAATAGTTGTTCTGGAAAATATTTTCCGCCACCGCGATGAACTTAATGAGAATATCATGAAATCAGCCGAGATAGGTACCGACGAAATGGTAGGCGCCGTTTCCGCCAGCACACTGACTACGGTGGCGGTATTTCTCCCTATGGTATTTATAGTGGGCGTAGCCGGTCAGATATTCAATGAACTGGCACTTACCGTAACATATTCTTTGCTAGTTTCTACGATAGTAGCTTTTACTTTAATACCGAGGCTTGTTATTACGGGTAAAGGTACGGCCATAAGCCATCTTAAAGTATTTGTTATCTTTAAAAGTTGGCTTAAAAAAATGTCGGATTTTTACGCCATAATCCTTAAAGGTTTTCTGGCCAGTAGAAAAAAAGGGCTTTGCATCGTATTTTTAGCTTTTCTTCTCAGCCTGATATTATTTTTATTTATCGGAAAAGAGTTTATGCCCAAGGTGGATGAAGGCCAATTCCTGATAAAACTCGATATGCCCGCCGGTACCAGGCTTGACGTGACAAACGAAATAGCTCACCGCGCGGAACAGGTCATACTTGGCATGAAATATGTAAAAACCGTAAGTACTACCGTTGGTTCCAATAAAGAAGAATCCACCTCTTCCAGCGGTATAGAGATGCTTCAACCCAGCCAGGCGCAGATAGTCGTAAGCCTCGAACCGAAAAGAAAGATCAGTACAGACAGATTTATTCAGGATTTAAAGAATAAGTTAGATTCGGTCGAGACGGAAGGTGCGGAAATTGCTTATGTTCTTTCCCAAAACGTAATCTTTTCGGCTTTTCAGGAGGAGGGAGGGGCACCCATTGTCATAGAAGTAAAGGGGACGGATCTGGAAAAACTGGACGCCATAGCAAATTCCATAATTACAGAGGTCGGTAAAGTAAAAGGCGTTTATAATGCAAAGAGCAGCATGAAAGAACCCGCTCCGGAGACAAAGATAATAGTCAATAGGGATAAAGCGGCATTGTATAATCTTTCCGTTTATGATATAGCGCGGACGGCCCAAATCGCCGTCGACGGCTTCGTTGCTACAAAATTCAAAGAAGAGGGAAGGGAAATCGACGTCAGAGTAAGATTAAGAGAAGCCGACAGAAAGAATTTTGCCTCGATAAGACAATTACGGATCATTTCCCCCAACGGCACAGAGGTTGCCCTGAACGCAGTTACCGAATTGAAACAGGGCAAGGGGCCAAGTGAAATAAAAAGAATCGACAAGGAAAGAACCATATTGGTATCTGCCAACGTGTTTAATCGTAATATAAATGATGTCGTTGAAGATGTTTCAGCTGCCATAGCCAGGGTAAATGTGCCAAGCGGGTATCCTAAGCCGAAGCTGACCGGTGAGCAGGAACAGATGAAAGATTCATTTAACAGCCTTGTCTTTGTGCTTATTCTGTCAATAATTCTTGTATATATGGTAATGGCCGCTCAATTCGAATCGCTTTGGCAGCCTTTTCTCATTATGTTTACGGTGCCGCTATCTATAATAGGAGTTGCGTTTGCTCTTCTCGTAACCGGGACCACCGTTAATGTAATTTCTATCCTTGGAGTTGTAATACTCGGCGGAGTAGTCGTGAATAACGGTATAGTTTTAATAGACTGCATGAATATGCTTAGAAAAGACGGAAAAAATATATATGATGCCGCTGTAGAAGCATCAGCCATGCGCCTGAGACCTGTCCTTATGACGGCGTGCACTACAATTTTAGGACTTATTCCTCTTGCCCTAGGCCTTGGCGAAGGCTCGGAGATGCAATCTCCGCTCGCGATAACAGTTATGGGAGGCCTTACTGTTGCGACATTTTTAACACTCATAGTAATACCGGCGATTTATATTACCACAGAAGAATTCTTTGCAAAGCGCAGGATCAGACCCTAAAGGCTTGTCATATGTCACTACCTAGAATCTCAGTCGAAAAACCCGTTACCACGTGGATGGTATTTATAGCCATTCTCCTGATAGGCGCGATCTCCATTACAAAATTGCCCGTCGAGCTGATGCCGGACATATCATATAAAAAGATCACCATCATAACGCGCGTAAGAGGCGGTATGCCGCCCGCGGAAGTAGAAGAGCTTGTCACAAAGCCCATCGAAGACGCTGTTTCCGCGGTAGGCCGCGTTGAGGAAATCAGCTCAAGATCCGAAAAGGGAGAATCTCAGGTAGTAATAAGATTTGAACCCGGAACCAACATGGATTTTGCCGCGCTTGAAGTCCGCGAGAAATTTTCAAAAGTCAAAAATAAACTTCCGAAAGAAATTGAACGACCTGTTATCGCAAGATATGAAGAAAGTGATACTTATGTGGCTATATTGGCAGTAACGAGTACCAAATATACCACGGAATATCTGCGGCGAATTATTGATGAAGACGTTAAAGAGTATCTTCTGAGGGCAAACGGCGTAGCTAACGTCGATGTATATGGCGGCCGCGAAAGAAAAATAATGGTGGAGTTCGACGAAAACAAACTCGATGCCTACGGACTGCCTATCCTTACGGTGATAGATAAGCTGGGGATGAACAACCTGAATTTATTAGCCGGGAACATCGAAGGCAAACGGAATAAGTATATGATGCGGACTATAGGAGAATTTAAAAGCATTGAAGATATACGGAATATCCCGATATCCATAATATCGCCGAGCTCGCTTCTGAAACTTAAAGATGTCGCATCGGTGGACGATTCGTTTATCGAGCCCGAAAGTTATGCCCGCCTTGGCATCGAACCCGAGAGAATGCCTCATGATATTGTCTCTCTCTATATACATAAGGAATCCACCGCAAACACTATAAAAGTGGTGGATGAGATAATGACGCAGATCAACGGCCCCATAAAAGAGAAACTGGCAAAGCTGGGGCTTATTCTCAACCGTGACCTGCGCATAGAAACCGTAAGCGATCAGGCCGATTTTATTAAAAAGGCCATAGCGACGGTAAGAGACGCGCTGTATCAGGGGGCGCTCTTATCGGCGCTGATGCTTCTTTATTTTTTAAGAGACAGAAGATCCACTTTTATAATATGTACCTCAATACCGATATCGGTTATCGCTACTTTTGCTCTTATGTTTTTCAGAAATTTAATCGCTCCCCAGGAGCCCATAAGCATAAATGTAATGACGCTTAGCGGCCTCGCGCTTGGCATAGGAATGCTTGTGGATAATGCGATAGTCGTTATAGAAAATATATTTTCAAAAAGAGAAAAAAACATAAATGCAAAAGAAGCCGCGATCTTAGGCACCGAAGAAGTTTTTATCGCCATAACAGCATCTACCCTTACCAGCATAGTCGTTTTTCTTCCTATAGTATTTGTGACGGAAGAAGTAAAGATGCTGTACAGCGGCCTCGCACTGACGGTAACTTTTTCTCTTGTCGCTTCGCTTTTTGTCGCTATTACGCTGGTGCCGAGCCTCGCCGCTAAGTCTATAGGCGATTTTAAGAAGGGCCTTGATATACGGAAGATAAAACATAAATACCGTCATTGGTTATCATATGTTATACGCAGGAGGTATTTTTTCGTTGCGTTAGCCCTGGCAGTATTCGCAATATCTATGGTACTGATGAAACAACTTGACAGAGAATTTTTGGGACAGACCGAACAGGGTAAATTTACTATTTTTGCAAGGCTCGAAGCCGGGGCCAAGCTCGACGCTTCGGATGGTATAGTGAAAGAGATAGAAGGCATTCTTTCAACTAATCCGGCGGTCAAGAATTTTTCATCGAGGATAGAGGGTTGGTCTTCGAGGATTTATGTCAGCCTTCTTCCGTTTGCGGAAACCAGGCAAAGGACGGAGGATGTCATTGCGTGGTTGAGGCCCAAGCTGAAGGGGCTGGAAAGAAAATACCGCGGAGGGTTCGTATATTTTTCAGAAATAGCGGCATCGGGTTTACCTGAAGTGAGCCTGGATGTTTACGGTTTTAATTATGATAAGCTTAATGAACTTATAGGAGGGCTTGGGCAGGCTCTGCAATCGGTTCCCGGCATGGTGGATCTTAAGCGCTCCATAGAGCCCGGCCGCCCCGAGTTCAGAATTATTGTGGATAAAGAAAGAGCGGCGTATTATGGTTTGACTACTAAAGAGGTCGCTGATATACTTCATGCGGAAACCAGGGGTCTGAGGGCTTCACTTTTTCATACCGAAGCGCAGGAAGTGGAAATTGTAGCGAGGTTGGATAAAAACTACAGAAAGACGTTCGATGATATACGAAATCTTCTGATTACAACCCCGAACGGCGACAGTATATACCTGAATCAGGTAGCCAGATTCGAACCGGCTATCGGCCCGAGCGAAATCCAGAGAAAGAATAAAAACAGATATATAGAACTGAGCGGCACCTCAACGATATTGTCTAAATCAAGGGCTATCGAGAAGATTAAAAAAGCGCTCAAGGAAGTCAAGATGCCGCGCGATTATTACTGGGAATTCGGCGGAGATTATGAAAAAGAAGTCCAGAACCAGAGGCAGATGTTTTTTGTTTTGCTTCTGACCGTTATACTGGTGTATATGGTCATGGCGGCGCTGTTCGAATCTTATTATCAGCCCTGGATAATAATGATATCCATACCGTTTGCATACGTGGGAGCCATAGTTACGCTGTGGGTTCTAAAAAGGCCGGTAGGCATAGGGGTCCTTATAGGGGCGATAATGCTGGGGGGCATCGTTGTTAATAACGCGATTGTCCTCATAGATAAGGTGAATGCATTAAGACAGGAAAAGATATCATTATTGAGATCCGTAATATCGGGAGGAAGCGACAGGCTGAGGCCTATATTTCTCACAACGGGGACCACGATACTGGGTCTTCTTCCTATGATATTTGACCAATCAGAGGCCTCCAATCTATGGTCTCCGCTGGCCATAACAGTTACGGCAGGGCTGACGTTTTCAACCATTTTAACCTTGCTTTTAATCCCCAGTATATATATAATTTTTGAAGATGTCCGCAAATCGCTTGAGCAGAAGACAATAGTTGCCGATATCAAACTGATGCTTCAGGCCATCGGCCGTGATGCAGCGGTGGCCACAGTAAGGGTTAAGGACACATTAATCAGGCTACACAAATACATAAACAGACGTAGCAGTTGAATTGATAGCGCACAGAATAGCTAGAAGCCATTCTGGGGACATTTTCCGTTGATTGTGCATGTGATTTTAGAAGGAAAGTGTCCCCGCCAAGTGAACCCAGTTACGCCAAGTAACAAGGAGAAATCGTGAAGAAGCTTTTCGAAACCAAATACGGCTATTTTACCGGAGACGGGCGGGAGTATGTCATTACAAGGCCCGATACTCCGCGGCCATGGATCAATGCCATATCAAACGGGGATTATGGATTGGTTATATCGCAGACAGGTTCCGGCTATAGTTTTCGCAGTAATTCCAACCTTTGCAGGATCAATACCTGGATACAGGATATTATAAAGGACGATTACGGAAAGTATATCTACGTAAGAGACAACGATTCGAAGAAAATATGGTCGGTCGGCTGGAAGCCCGTTCACCCGAAATTCACGAAATACGAAGTCAGAAACGGCATGGGTTATACCGTGATAACGAGCGAGATCAACGGCATCGAATCGGAGATGCTTATTTTTGTGCCGCTCGATGAACCGGCGGAAATATGGAAAATAACTCTAAGGAACAAGACAAATAGAAAACGAAACCTGAGCCTCTTTACTTATTTTGAACTGTGTCTCGGCAACCCTTCCGCCGTCCACAGAGAGTACCACAAGACCTTCATAGGCACTAAATATGATAAATCGCTCGGCGCCATGTTCGCCGATAAAAGGCGCGAGGTAAACAGAAAGATAAGCGATAAGGATCTGAGCGAGTGGCCCTGCAACATATTTCACTCTGCGTCTATTGCACCGAAAAACTGCGAAGGCGATAAAGAGAATTTTTTGGGCAATTACGGCACGATAACAGCACCTAAGGCTGTATTGGAAAACCGCCTTACAGGTACTACCGGCCGATGGTCGGATCCCATATGTTCGCTGCAGGTAGAAGTCAGTGTCCCGGCTAATTCGGAAAAAGTTGTTATATTCACGCTGGGCGAGACGAAAAAAGATGCCGAGGCTGCCCGCATAATCAAAAAATATAAAAGTGCGGCGAACGTCGCTAAATCGCTTGACGAAGTCAGGAAAATGTGGGATTCGCTTCTGTCCGGACTCACCGTCGAGACGCCGGACCCGGCAATGAACGTAATGGTTAACGTCTGGCTTAAGTATCAGGCAATAGCGTGCAGATTGTGGGCGCGATGCGCATATTACCAGTCAAGCGGTGCCTTCGGTTTCCGTGACCAGCTGCAGGATTGTCAGATATTCTTTCCGCTTAAGCCGGAGCTTGCAAGAAAACAGATATTACTTCACGCGGCGCATCAATATTACGCCGGTACGGTGTATCATTGGTGGCACACGCTTACCGAATGGGGGCTCGATACGGGCTTTTCCGACGATTTGCTCTGGCTGCCTTATATTGCGCTCAATTACCTGGATGAGACGCAGGACTATGAAATATTGGACGAAACAGTAGAATATCTTGATGCGCCGGCAGAGCGTCTTTATGACCACTGCATCCGGGCAATCGATAAAGTTCTCTCGCGGTTTTCAAAAAGAGGCCTTCCTTTGATAGGCGAGGGGGACTGGAATGACGGGCTTTCTTCCGTCGGCGTAAACTGGAAAGGCGAAAGTATATGGCTGGGCCACTTCCTCTACGGCGTCCTCGGCAGATTTGCCGAAATGTGCGCCATGAAAAATGATAAAAAATCCCGCGATATATATTTAAGACGCAGGGAGACACTGAAGAAAGCAATAAACAAATATGCATGGGACGGCAAATGGTATATTTGCGCGACCAGCGATAATGGCAAGCTCCTGGGCAGTTCAAAATCTAAAGAGGGTAAGATTCATCTTAATCCGCAGACATGGTCGATTATAAACGACACTGCTGTGGGCAATCGCGGCGAGACAGCCATGAAATCGGCCGAGAAAATCCTGGACAGGGAATACGGGCCGCTTCTTCTGGCCCCGGCTTATACGGAACCGGATCCGGAGATAGGCTATCTTACAAGATATGCCGCGGGCATACGCGAGAACGGCGGCGTATATTCTCATGCCGCTACATGGGCCATAATGGCCGAATGTATGCGCGGAAAATGTGAAACCGCTTATAAAATGTACATGAAGATGATTCCGCCCCAGAGGGGCATGAATCCGGATTTCTATAAGGGCGAGCCGTACGTTATGCCCGGGAACATTAACGGTCCGGATGCCGCTAATTTCGGCTGCGGCGCCTGGACATGGTATACAGGTTCTGCGACGTGGATGTTCCGCGTGCTTACCGAGTGGATATTGGGCGTGAGGCCGGGCAAAGACGGCCTTATAGTTGATCCCTGTATTCCGAAAAGCTGGAAGGGCTTTAAGATGAGACGGCTTTTCCGGGGCAGGATGTACGAAATTGACGTAAAAAGAAACAAGAGCGGAAAGGTTGAGGCAAAAATAAAGAAAATATGAAGAAAATAAACATTTGTCTGATAGTCTTACTTTTATATTTTGCTGCACCATTGCCCTTACTTATGGCAGAGCCGCCGGTTCCGGATGCTTCATGGGAAAAATACCCGCTGGCCGCTCCTCATGAAATTGCGCCGTTACAGGAAGAGATGCCGCCGGCAATACCGGCAATACAGGAAGAGCCAAAACCGCAAGTAGAGCAAAAAGCAACGGTTGAACCGAAACCGCTGGTATCGGATAAGAAACAAAAAGCGATGGACCGCATAGCCGCAAAACAGGCGAAAAAGCAGGCGCAGCTGGAAGAAAAACTTCAGAAAAAACAAGCGAAGCGTGAAGCTAAAGAAGAAAAAGAGAAGAAAAAAGCCGCAAAACAGGCCGAGAAGAAAGCAGGCATAGAAGCCAGAAAGCAAAAGGCAGAAGATAAGAAGCTGGAGAAAGAAGTTGAGAGACAGATTAAAATAGATGAGCGAAAAGCAAAGGCCGAGGCGAAGAAGGCGGAGGCACTTGTGAAAAAGCAGGAAAAAGCGGCTCAAAGGCAGGAAAAACTGGAAAGTGCAAAAGCCAAGAAAGAAGCGGCGCGGAGCATCGAGGCCGAGAAAAAAGTGCGTAAAGAAGCCGAAAGACAAGCCAAAATAAATGAAAAGAAAGAAAAGACAGAAGCTAAAAAACAGGCCAAGATCGACGAGAAGTTGCTGAAAGAAGCAGAGCAGAAAGCCAGAGTAGAGGAAAGGAAGCAGAAGGCCGACGCTCTAAAACAAGCCAAACTTCAGGAGCGGCAGAAAAAGGCGGCCGAAAGAGAAGCTGCACAGGAAAAAGCCAGACAGGAAAAAGAGGCAGAGAAAAAAGCCAGGGCTGAAGAAAGAGCCGGCAAAGAAGCTGAAAAAAACGCCGCCGCCGAACGCATAAGACAACAAAAGGAAGCCGAGAAACAAGCAAAAGAAGAGATAAAATTAAAGAAGGAAGAAGCCCTTCGCGAAGAACAAAAGCTTAAGAAAATGGAAGCGGAGAATAAAAAGATAGAGAAAGAATTATCCGATAGAAAAAGATTAGAAGACGAAAGAGCCAAACGGGCGGAAAGAGCAAAATTAGAACAGGAGTTCGAGACAAGGAGATTAACGGATATCGAGCGCAAAGACAGGCTATATAAGAAAATGGGGGAGATAGAGGAAGAAAGAAACAAAGAGCATTCAAAGAATAAAGGTGTACGGGAAGCGCAGGTTGAAACCAAACCGGCACCGGCCAAAAAAGTTTCAGAGAATGTTGCCGAATTAATGAAAAAAGGCGATGAGTTCTACAATAACGGCGATTATGACAAAGCCAGAGAGCACTACGACAAAGCCAGGTTTTTATTAGACGGTGAGAATAAAAACAATAAGAAAAAGGAGTGATAGCAAAAATGAATTACGTGAAAACGGCTGTACTTTTAATACTTTTGGCGGCACTATTGATATGGATCGGCGGAATGATAGGCGGCCGGAACGGTATGTTTGTGGCATTTCTATTTTCCCTTGTACTGAACGTGGGAACTTATTGGTTCAGCGATAAGATAGTGCTCGCTATGTACGGAGCCAAACAGTTAGACGAGAACGCATTTCCCGAGATATACACTATAGTAAAAGAGCTTTCC
>JAQUMG010000038.1 GCA_028718265.1 Candidatus Omnitrophota bacterium | reverse complement strand
TTATTCCTTCGGAAACGCCGTGCTGTACTATGGCTTTGGCTAAATAGGTATATGTATACTCATCAGGGCTCCTTTGAGCTACATTATTGAGATTATATACCCGTAATGCTAACCCTAGTGCAAATATCGAAACAAAAAGGATGATAAGAAGGCGCGTTTTCCAAAAAACCCTCCACACTCCGTATCCCATCACAGGCTGAGCTGATTGATGCTGAGTCCCAATGATTCTTTTTGTTTTTTTCGAACTAGATGCTTTGTTCATATATGCAATTATACCATACGTCACGTTCATTTTCTATTAACAATTTCTCCCCCCTACGCCTGCTCTAAGAAAAATCTTGTAACTAGTAATTAATGGTTATATAATAACAACACTGCATCGGATAGTAGTCCGTAGGCAACGGAGTGGTCTTTTTATGTAAGTTGCTGGAGGGAACATGACAGAAAAAGAATATTACATCGAATATTTAAAAAGAACCGCAAAATTTCCGCAATCCGTATATCATAGGGCAAAACACGATGCGGTTCGTAAGATCTTTTCTAACATTGCGATTAACGCCCGAGTGCTTGATGCTGGTTGTGGTATTGGGCATATAACAGGTCCATACGCCGACCGGTATTCTGTCTTCGGGATAGACGAGCAGGAATCCGCCGTCCAATATTGTTGCCAGCGCTGGAAAGGGACATACGTGCAGGCTTCGCTTTACGATATACCGTTTGAGGATAATTTTTTCGATCTTATCGTATTTCTTGATGCTATTGAGCACCTAAACCAGCCCGTTGCGGCCCTTAGGGAGCTTGCAAGAGTGCTAAAACCCGGCGCATCGATCCTTATATGCACGATGAATTACGCAAGCCCGCTCTGGCTTATCCTAGAACATACATGGCATCGGTTTATGGGGGGGACTTGCAAACCATATTCCGCAGACGTACATCCCACTAACTATACCAGCGGACTGTTGCGCGAGCACTGCGCCGGCTTGTTTGAAGAGACATCTTTGCGCGAGCGTATCATGGGGATGGAAATCTTCTACCTTGGTAAAAAACACGTCGCAACAAAGCATTTTTAAGTTAACAATATTATTGTAAAACTTATGGCGAAGATACTTCTTTTTAATCCACCATCAAGGGCAAACGTATATTTGTCCACAAACGTCAAGGCGGGTGCTCCAAGCTATCCAAGTCTTACCCTTGCTACGCTCGCAGGGGCGTTACTGGAAAAACATGAAGTGAGGATCATTGACCTTGAGTTCTCGCCCGACCCCGATAGATCATTATGCGAGGAAATACAACGGCATAAGCCCGATATAGTAGGCGCCTCTGCCAGTACGCCGGACTATCTGACTGTGCGTAATAGTATGCGCGTTGTAAAGCAAAAATTCCCATTTGTTAAAACAATCGTCGGAGGAGTTCATATCACTGCGTTGCCCAATGAAGCAGCAGGCGAAGGATGCTTTGATATAATAGTGATAGGGGAAGGCGATGATACTCTGCCCGAAATATTGTCGGCCGATTTGCTCGGAGATGTTTCCGGCATAATATATAAGGACGGAACCACAAGCAATATGCTTAGTACTCAAAAGCGGCCCCTGATCAGCGATATAAACAAGCTTTCGTATCCCGCCTGGCAACTTTTCGAATTAGAACGCTATCAGAATTCAAGGCTGTCGGTCAGAAAAAATCCAGCCGGCCTTATAGAGACGAGTCGCGGCTGCGCCTTTCAATGTAATTTTTGTAATAAGCTTACGTTCGGGAGCGTCTATAGACCCAAAACACCGAAAAGGGTCGTCGACGAAATGGAATATATGCTTAAGTGCGGTTTTAAAGAAATACACATTATTGACGATAGCTTTACTCAGGATATTAACAGGGCGAAAGACGTGTGCCGGGAAATAATAAGACGTAACTTGAAGTTTCCCTGGGCTTCATTAAGCGGTGTTAGGGTAGATTGTGTTGATTTCGAATTTTTCCGGTTGGCGAAAGAATCTGGGTGCTGGCTGATAGGATTTGGAATAGAGAGCGGCGATCAAACCGTACTGGACAGAGTGAACAAAAAAACGACCCTTGCACAGATAGAGAACGCAGTTAGATTGGCAAAAAAGGCAGGTCTTGATACTTTTGGATTCTTAATCCTTGCGTTATTGGGAGAAACGGAAGAATCAATGCAGCGCACCATAGCATTTGCAAAAAAACTTCCTCTCGATATTGCGAAATTTGACATATGCATACCATATCCAGGGACGCCGTATTACGAGATATTGAAAGCCGACGGGAGGATACTGTCTGAGGACTGGTCAAGATATATTTGTCACCAAATCGACGAACATTTATTCGACCATCCGAATTTGGCATGGTCCACCATAGGGGCTTATTACAAAAAAGCATTCAGAGAGTTCTATCTTCGTCCGAGTTATATCATGAGGCGATTTGTCAGGAGCTTGAAGGCGGGCGATCTCGCGCATGATATTTATTATCTCTTGAAATCTAAATGGTGATCTAAATGATGTGCATTCATCAAAATTGCAGAGAAATACACAGGTTTGATACAAAGCCTCTTTACGCCTGCGATGAATGCGGACTCATCTTTACTGATAGATATGGCCAGGAATTCGATCCAAAATCTCTTTACAGAAGATATTATAATAACGAAATGTCCGGTAGATTTGGCTTTGGAATAGAGTATATTATCAGATTGTTTCGTTTTTTTCGTGCGTTTAAGGTATTCACTATCTATCCTAATGCTAAAAGTATACTTGATATCGGAAGCGGACGAGGTTTCATGCTATATTACCTGAAGAAGTATTATAAATTTAAAAGAACGGCCGGTACCCAAATCTCCAAAAATGCGTTTGAATTTTCCAAGAATAAACTAGGCTTAGAGATATATGATAAGGATTTATTGGAGCTTTCCTTCGGAAAAGGCAGTTTTGATATTATAACAATATGGCACGTTTTAGAGCATGTCGCTAAACCCGAAGAATATATCGCAAAAATATTCGACATATTATACGACCAAGGCAGATTAGTAATCGAAGTACCAAATTTTAATTCATGGTCAAGGGCACTGACGGGCAAGTATTGGCTTGGCCTAGATTTAGATTATCACATAAATTTTTTTACGCCCCAATCTTTATCCTTTTTACTTAAAAAGTACAAATTTAAAATCAAAACTATTCGCACATTCTCTCTGGAGTACTCAACATTTATATCGACGCAAAGCATGGTCAGCCTTTTTACGAAATCAGAACATCTTTTCTTCGGATTGCTCCAAACGAGTGGTTTTAGCTGGCGGCTCATACCCCACGGTTTTCTTTTTATCCTGTTCTCTCCCTTTTGTTTTTTAATTAATTTGTCTCTATATTTTTCTAAAAGGGGGGAGGTATTGCTTATCGTTGCGGAAAAGGATAAAATCGAATTTGAAAGGTGAATTTAGGGTGATATGCGAAAATACATATTTATCATAATTTTATTGGGGCTTGCGGTATACGCCAATTCCACATTCAACGGTTTTACGTGGGATGACGAATTTCTTATCCAGAAAAATCCGGCCATAATGTCCTGGCAGTATGCATGGACACATTTCGTATTGGACCTCTATCACTCTTTTTCGAATTATTACCGGCCGATACAAATGATAACATATATGGTTGATTTTTCCGTATGGCGTCTGAACCCGTTCGGCTACCACCTGACAAACATATTTTTGCATATAACGGCATCCGTCTTATTATTTTTATTCCTGCTGATGATATCAAAAGATAAAAGAGTCGCCGCGATCGGTGCCGTTTTATATACCGTCCATCCGGCGAATACGGGGGTAGTTACCTATATAGCAGGAAGGGCCGATATATTAACAGCCATTTTCATGCTCCTGTCCTTAATGTTTATTAATGCCCATTTTAAAGCGCGGACCGCTAAAGCCGCAATCGTTTATTATGCCGCTTCGTTGATCTCCTTTTTGATGGCCCTCTTATCCAAAGAGGTATCGGTAATATTTCCCGCACTCATATTCTGCTATCGTTTATTTTTTATAGATGACTCTGAAGTTGACAGGAGCAGAGCAGCTATCAAATTCAATTATATGTCATGGTTTATTATTGCAGCGGGTGTATATCTTATACTGCGCTCATGCGCCTTGAATTTTCAGGAACTGGGGCTTTTTGAAAGCAGATATACTTTGTATTCGAGGTTGTTAACTTTTTCAGAGGCAATAATTGCCTATATAGGGATAATCTTTTTTCCTGTAGACCTGCATATGGAACGATCCATTCCGTACGCTGCCTCATTTTGGGAAAAAGGAGTTTTGCTTTCTGTGATCGGGCTTCTTCTTGTAATATGGCTGGCGATCAAAATAAAAAGGATTTCAAAGGAAGCATTTTTTGGCCTGATTTCTTTTTTTATACTACTTCTGCCGGTCAGTAATATATTCCCCATGACTCATAACCTGGCGGAACATTGGCTGTATATACCGTTGATTGGGATGTCGTTAGCTGCGGCAACTTTATGTGTGTACCTGTGGGACAATAAAACAAAATTACAGCCTTTTCTGGCTTTTTTGTTTGCAGGTTATTTTATCTTTTTCTCGTATCAAACCGTAGACAGGAATCTCGATTGGCGCGATAATTTTACGATATACCACCACACGATTAAATATGACCCCGACAGTATAAAAATGCTTAATAACCTTGGGAATTTATATCATGATAGGAAGGATTTAAAAAAGGCGATTGAATTTCACACAAAAGCTGTCGCAGTAAATCCGCGCGAACACAGGACACGCCTTAATCTCGGCATCGACTATGAAGATGCGGGCAACCTGGACGAAGCGTTGAAGCAATACGAATTGAGTAAAACGCTGCGGCCCGATTACGCGCTGGCCTATTTGCGCATAGGGAACATATACCTGAAAACGGGGAATGCGGACAAAGCCGCCGTTTTTTATAAGATAGCTGCGGATTACGACGAATTTGAGATAGATGCGAGGAATAAACTGGGTAACATCTACTTCGACAAGGGCCTTTATGAGAAATCAAGAAAAGTGTACGAAGAAATATTGAAGATAGATCCGTATGCGTCAGGCGCGCACAATAATCTTGCGAACGCACTCAGCAGGCTTGGCTTAAACGAAAACGCCGTAAAAGAATACGAAAAAGCGATAGAACTGGAGCCAACGAACGCTGAGTATCTGTTTAATCTGGGTACGGAATACGGGAAAGATAAGAAATATGGGGATGCCATAAATACGTTAAAGGAAGCTCATCGTTTAAAGCCGAAACATGTTGCAACGTTAATAAACCTGGGTGCCGCTTATTTTCATAAAGGAGATTCGGTTTCTGCAGAAAAAGAATGGGCCAAAGTATTGCGCATAGATCCGCAGAACCCGATAGTTAAAGATTATTTAAAGAGAATAAAGAAGAGAATGCCGGAGTAAATAAAAAATTGTTTATCTATTTCTATATGGCGCGAGGTCTTTCAGGAAGTCAGGCCTGGCGCTGAAACCAAGCGCTTCTGCCTTGTCGCAGTATTCAACGGCTAAATCATATTGCTTTGCTTGGAAATATGAGATTGATAAATTATAATAAGCCAGAGCAAGATTCTTGCGTATTTCCGGAATCCGCGGATTAATTTCCATAACCCTGCCAAGAAGCGATATTGCCTTGTCGAATTGTCGGTTTTTGATATATATTGCAGCTAGATTATTGTATGCGCTTATATATTCGGGATCCCTTTCAATCACCCTCAAGAATGATTTTACAGCCTCTTCCTGTTGCCCTATATCGTTAGCGGCTACTCCTAAATTGAAATAAGCATCTGCAAAATTCGGATCGATTTCCAAAGCTTTTTTGTATAACTCAATTGCCTTTGTCGTCTCGCCGGCGTGGTAGTATAAATTTCCCATGTTGTAATATGCTTCCCTGTAGGTAGGATTTAGTTTGATCGATGTTTCATATGCCTTTATCGCATCTTCTTTTTTGCCAAGGCCGCACAAAGAAACTCCAAGGTTTGCATACGCTTCTGCATAATAAGGGTCTATCGTTATGGCTTTCACGAGTAACGGCACGGCTTTGTCGTACAACTTCATCTGATTATATATTATGGCAAGGTTATTATTTATTATCGTGCTGTCCGGGGTATACCTCAGGGTCCTTTCGTAGAAGCTTATCGGTTCTTTCCAATAATTGTTCTGCGCTATTGTCAGGTAAGAATAAAATATAATCAAAATCGCAGTAAACCCGGCGGGGACAGTGCCGAGGTACTTGATTTTGAACAGCTTGTTTATTCCATACGCTAAAAGCAAAAAGAATCCTATGGATGGCAGGTATAGCCAATGTTCGGTCATATAAAAGGCAAGAGGGTAAATATTCGAAACGGGCAGGAGGGCGATAAAAAACCAGCATACCGAAAAGAAGATTATTGCCGCGTTCTTTTTCTTTCGAAATGAATAATATAGCAAAAAGAGCGTTATGATAACACCCAAAATAACCCTCGGGTCTCTAAAATTAAATAACTGGCAGCCGTATTCGGCATGAAGATTAAACGGAAACAGCAAAAGCTGTACATAATTTGTTATTGCGGCAAAAAAACCGGGTATTCTTTGAGGTATCGTCCCTATCCATAAAGATGTCGATTTTAAAATAGCCGATCGCAGCAAAATGTAGGCGGAGGTTATAACCAATATAGACGCAAATACCTTGAAATTAATCCTCTTTTTAAAAATATAATGATAAAGTAGCAGGAGGACGGGGAATATGAGGCTGTTTTCCTTGGAAAGGAGGGCAAGGATATAACTTAACAGTGCTAAGGCAAAAAGGCCCGCTTTGTCCGTATGAAATGACTTGATATATAAAATAAAAGAAAGCAGTAAGAATAATGCCGATAAAAGATCGCCGCGTATTGATATGGATGCCACCGCTTCAACCTGAATGGGATGGGTTAAGAAGAGGATACCCGTAAGGAAAGCAAGGCGTTTATCGTCATAAAGCAGAAGGACAAACAAACAAATGCATAATGTTATCAAAATATGTAACAGAATATTAGTGAGATGATAGCCTATGACATTCAATTTCCATACGGAATAATCTACGATATAGGAAGCCATATGCAAGGGCCTGTAGTAATATTGAAAATCTTTGCCGCTGCCTGCGCCAAGGCCCGTTGTAAAAATCGCCATCAGATTGGAACAGCTTCTTATGTAATAATTGTCCCTGACTAAAAACTCATCGTCCCAGATAAATTGGCCGTTTAGTGAATTAGCATATAGGATAAAACCCAGAACTATTATAAGGAAAACTGCTTTAAAATTCATCAGAGCTCCTTTTTGCTTATAATATCATATCGCACGAGCGGATTAGAAGCAAGCAAAAATATGCTGCTTAGATTACTCGGCCTTGCCTCGGGATCAAGTAAAAATCTACTTTCCAGCAGATTTTTACTTGACAAACCAGATAAAACCATTATACTTGATATTACCTAAAATAATAAAAGAATATTCTATCTAAATGTGTACTATTTAGAATAGTTTAGTAATAAAGCGTATAAAATAGAATAAAACAGTATAAAATAAGAATAATCACTCGATCTGGCTATAAACACCAAGGGATAGTCATGGAAAAGACCGTTTTTACAGTTCAAGAACTAGCAGAATATCTGAGGATGAAGCCAATAACCATTTACAAGCACGCCTCTCGAGGTAAGTTGCCGGGCTTTAAGGTAGGCGCTGCGTGGAGATTTAAAAAATCGTCTATAGACAGATGGATCGAGGAGCAGGAGAAGAACACAGCTAATAATAAACCAAATTAACTTTTGAGGATATGCCTTATATAAAAACTGCTATCATAGGATTTATGAATAAATTGCGTCCGAATAGTGAGTTTTCAAAGAGACAGGCGGAGGCACTTCAGAGAGAGAAGATGGCCTTTCTGGAAATGCTTGCTTCGGCGATTAATCACGAAATAGCCAACCCGCTGAGCATAGCAAGAGGCCAATGCGAGGCTTTTGTTTTAAGCTGGAAAGAAGGATTGTATAAAGATAAGCCGCCTTATGAATTGCTCGAAAAGAGCATTCTCGTAATGGAAAGAGTTATAAAGGAAACCGACCGCATCTCCGATATTACCAAGAGACTCACCGATTTCGTCAGGTCCGGCAAAACTGAAAAACCTCAAAAGATAGACATCACCGGCGAAATAGAAGAAGCGCTCACATTTCTAAACGCAGAGATCAAGCTTTCAGATATCAGAATCAAAAAAGATATACCAGCCAGCCTGCCCCCTACAATAGCCGACAAAAAACATATTCAGCAGATATTTTTTAATGTAATAAAAAATGCCGTACAGTCCTTAAAGGAAAACCGCACAATAGAAATAACGGGCCGGCTGGAAAATTCCCATATAATGTTTGAAGTCAGGGATACCGGCTGCGGCATAAAAGAAGAAGATATGAAGAAAATATTTACACCATTTTTTACTACAAAAACCGACGGCACGGGCCTGGGGCTTTTCATAGTGAAGCAACTTACCAAGACAAACAAGGGCCGGATAGAGATTAAAAGCAAACCGGGAGAAGGGACTTCGGTTATATTATATTTTCCGGCAGCTTGAACGGATTTATCGAAAAACAATCAATCGCTGATTGGAGAGGTGATGAAGAAGATACTACTGGTTGACGATGAGGCGGATGTCTGTAATTTTATGATGAGGTTTTTCGAAGAGAGAAACTTTGAAGCCTTCAGCGCAACCAGCGGAAACGAAGCTCTGCGTATTCTGGAGAAAGACCGGCCCGACATCATCCTGCTGGATATAAAGATGAAAGATAGGGACGGTATGGAGATATTGAAAGAAATAAAGAACATAAATAAAGATGCCAAAGTAGTAATGGTTACCTGCGTGGACGACACGGAAGCGATGAAAAGAGCTAAAGATCTGGGCGCTGCTGCCTACATAACAAAACCTCTGGTCCTGAGCGATTTAATGGAAATCGTGCTCCGTAATCTCAGCAGGAGCCGCAGCTTTTTCAGTTTTAGGAGAAATCTGAAATAATGTATAATGCCGATCCCAACTGCACAAATTGGAAAGACGTAGAAAACTTGTTTTTTAATAAAGTGCTTAAAAAAGAAGCACCGGGGACTTTATATAAGGTAGATGATTTGATAAAAAAACAGATTTCCCCGGATGACGAGAAATTTCACAGAGACCGCAGAATAATAGCCGATTACCAGGAAGCCATCTTTAATGCCTCCAGAAGCATGATAAGATTTAAGAAGCCTCAGCACCTTATAAAGATGATAGACAAGATAATAAATGAGAAGGTCGGGGTGACTCATTCTGCCGTTCTGCTCTACGATAATGACAGGAATTCATATATTCTCGTCGATAGCAGAGGTGCCAGAGGCAAGAAAATACCCGTCGGATACGTACGGCTTGACCCCAGAAGCCCCCTCATTATTCTGTTCAGCGAAAGAAAAAACAAATTTATTTCAGAAGGCGGAGCCATAGGTTTCAGGGATTTGAAATGGATACTGGAAAGCGGCCAGCTTCTGACCAAAGATACGTCTTTTCATAATACCTTAAGGCTGGTACTAAAGGAAATGGAGCTGCTTGATGCCGAGTTGTGCATACCGTGTTTCTTCAAGAGAGAGCTGCTTGGCATATTGATTTTAGGCAAAAAGGTATCCGGCAAGAGCTTCTCGCGGGAGGAGACGAATTTATTTGCTACACTAGCGAATGATGCGGCTATGGCCATAGCTAATGCCAGACTCATAGAGCACCTGCAGAAAAAAGTGGATGAAGTGGGGCATCTATATGAAAGGGAGCACACCCTTTTTATAAATACGGCTATTGCGCTTGCCACAGCCGTAGATGCGCGTGACGCTTATACGCACGGCCATGCGGAACGAGTGACGAAATATTGCCTGGCGATTGCGGAGGAATTCAGCAATATACCGGAGGCGCGCGCCAACGGACGGTTCAAGGAGATGCTGCGCATTACGGCGCTGCTGCACGACATAGGGAAGATAGGCATACCCGATTCTATCCTGAATAAGAGAGGCAAACTCAGCGAAGCTGAAAAGAGAATAGTCGAAAGGCACCCGGAAATGGGGGCCTCGATACTGGCTCCCATACCGGAACTGAATGATATATCGAAGTTTGTAAGATTTCATCAGGAGTGGTATAACGGAAATGGTTATCCGAACGGTTTAAAAAGAGACGAGATACCCATTATAGCAAGAATAGTCAGTGTGGCCAATACGTTTGATGCCATTACTTCGGATAGGCCGTACAGGAAGAAAAAAAGCGGCGAAGCAGCGCTAAAAGAGATCAAAGAACGCGCCGGCATACAGTTTGACCCGCAGGTTGTAGACGCGTTTGTTAGGGCTTACAATAGGAGAAAGATCGATAACATAGGATACTAGAGAAACTGGTTGACAAACTTTTGTCTTTATGTTAGATTTCTGGGTAACGTCAACAGGCGTAAGGAGTAAAATGATATTAAAGGATAAGGTCGCAATTATAACAGGCGGCGCAAGAGGCATAGGCAAAGAGATGGCTCTGCTCCTTGCACGGGAAGGCGCGCGTATTTGCATATGCGATATTAACGACGAGTCTATCCAGGCGGCAGTGAAGGATATAGAATCAGCCGGCACGGAAGTCCTGGGAATCAAGGTGGACGTTACGAATTTTTCCCAGGTTGAGGATATGACCCAAAAAGCGCTTGACAAATTCTCGAAAATAGATATACTAATCAACAACGCGGGCATAACCCGCGATAATCTTCTGCTTAGGATGAAAGAGGAAGATTGGGATGCTGTCTTAAACGTGAATTTAAAAGGCACGTTTAACTGCACAAAAGCAGTTTCCAGAATAATGATCAAGCAGCGCAGCGGAAAGATAGTAAATATAGCGTCTATAATAGGGATAACGGGTAATGCCGGGCAAGCGAATTATGCGGCGTCAAAGGGCGGCATAATAAGTTTCACAAAGAGTATAGCAAAAGAGCTTGCTTCGCGGAATATAAACGTTAACGCGATAGCCCCGGGTTTTATTAAGACGGATATGACGGCTAAACTTTCGCCGGAACTTCAGGAAACGATGTTGAAGTTAATCCCGCTGGCAAGGCTGGGAGATCCGTCCGATGTGGCAAAATTGGCACTGTTTTTAGTAAGTGATAGTTCAGGTTATATAACCGGCCAGACGATAAAAGTCGATGGCGGCATGGTAATGTAAATTCTCCAGCACATGTGGTGCTGGCTCATTTAAGGGAGGTAAAAATGGCAGTTTCGGAAAAAGTAAAGTCAATCATAGCTGAGCAGTTAGGAGTTAAGAAGGAAGAAGTTACGGATGAAGCGAAGTTTATAGATGATCTAGGGGCCGATTCGTTAGATACGGTCGAACTCGTAATGGCCCTTGAAGAAGAATTTGGAATAGAAATTCCCGACGAAGATGCCGAAAAAATGGCGACAGTAGGCGAAGCGATCAAATATATCGAACAAAAAGCCAGCAATTAATAATTGGCACACTACCCAGATGAAACTTCCCCTAAGATAATGAAATTGAAACGCGTCGCGATAACGGGTCTTGGCATCATATCTCCCATCGGGAAGACCAAGGAAGAGTTTTGGCATTCCATAGTGAATGGCAAGGGTGGAGCATCAAAACTCACCCGTTTTGATTCATCTTATTTCACATCTCACATCGCCGCTGAAGTAAAAGATTTTGATGCGGCTGCCTACGGTATCAATCCCAAAGAACTAAGAAGAATGGACAGGTTTGTCCAGCTCGCCGTATGCGCGTCGAAATTGGCCG
>JAQUMG010000037.1 GCA_028718265.1 Candidatus Omnitrophota bacterium | reverse complement strand
ATAAGAAAGCCGACAGCGTAGTTCCATCTGAACTCTTCCTTCAGATATATCACGGAAAATATGCAGAAGACGATCAGGGTTATGACTTCCTGAATAGTTTTAAGCTGCGCCGCCGAGAACTGGGAATGGCCTATGCGGTTGGCAGGCACCTGAAAGCAGTATTCGACAAACGCGATGAGCCAGCTTATCATAATGACCTTCGGAAGCGGCGATGCCTTGAACTTCAGATGGCCATACCACGCTATCGTCATGAATATATTGGAGACTGTAAGCAGTACTATCGTTCGCATTTACTGATTTTTTCTTTTTTGCTGGCTTCCGGGGGCTTTTGACTGCTCATACAAAAACTGGAAGGTACGTTCTAATTCGGGATTAAGGCTTGTAGATGTCCATTCGTTGGCATCTTTATTCCAGAAGAATTTTACCTTATCGCTGAACCTGTCCACTATTACCCTCTCTCCTCTTTCTAACTCTACAGTTTTATACCTGATAAAGTCCCATATATCTGCCCGCGCAGCAGAAGATACGAGCATAAGCGCAATAAAGATAACGAATAGTTTGAGTTTCATACTATAATCACACTACAGGCTCAGGGTAGGTCAGGTTTTTTGACCCTTCTGACCTGCCTCGCGAACTACTGTTTCGAGAAGACGTTTGGTGGGCTCGGTACTTTTCTTTGCTTCTTCCTCGCAAATCTCAGAGACTCTTTTATGCTGACGGGCATTGCTGGTCAGCGACCATTTTGCCGCGCTGCCGAGAATAAGTTCCATATCGTGGCCGTCCTCAGCCAGGTGAAGTACGGATATTATTTTCCTGACCGGTTCGGCCTTTCCCGTGGCCAAAAACGTACCCCATAGCATGTCTAGGCGGGCAGGGTCCTTTACCGGCGCACTTAATATATTATCCGGCTTTTGCTTTTCTATTCTTACGATGAGATCCCGCATCTCGTCGGATTTCCATTCCGATTTGGCGTCATCCATCAATTTTCTGCTCTCCGCTGTATTGGCAAGCCAGAGAACATTAAGCAGGAATACCCTTGAATTATCGGAGCCATCCGCCGTAATACTCTTGTAAACACTGCGCATCAGATCATTATCCTCTTTCAACAGGGCCGTATAGAATGCCGCCATCGGCATGTGCGTATTCGCTTTCTCAAACATGGATGAGTCGCAATAATATCTTATGCCGTCCGGTATCCTCTCGGGAGCGGGATGCATGTAATAATAGGTAAACCACTCATTAAACTCCTCCCACGAATTAAACTTGCCCTCTGCCTGCGCTGCCGGCAAGAGTAAAAAAAGGCATATTATCTGAACGAAAAGTAATAGTCGTATCTTCATATCAATAATCGTCCTCCTAATGCTGTATATTACCAAAAAATCGGGCGCGAAGCAACAGTTTTCATCATGCGTCGGCACTCCTGCCTCAACGAGGAATCCGGTGTTTTTCTCGCTCCTAGTCGATTTCTACCGTCGCAAGACGGGACGGCGAAGGTCTTTCCTTACTCGGTGGCTGCAGAACTCGCCCCGATGGGCTCTCCATCGGGGCTCTGTCAGCTTCGCCATCCCGAGATTATCCCGCTCTCGCGAGACCTCGGGATTCCCTCGCTCGTCAAGCTGCTTCGCCTAAAATCGACATGTCGCTGCGAAAAGCACCTGATTCCTTTTTGGCTCACGACCAACTATTTTTTGAGGTGCCAATCTGGCGCCTCAATCAGTTTCGGTCATTGGGATTTGAATTTTGAATACAGGCGGGGTGATTGGGGTACGCTATTTTGGGCTAATACGATTGAACTGTAAAGGAATGTGCATTTTTTGCACATTCCCTTTTCCTTCTAGCTTGGGGTACAGCTTCCCGATTGGTTTGGAAAACGTTTCTAAGTATAATTTTCTTATAACTTACCTATCCCTAAGTGCTATGTGCTATCTTTTTTCTTTTCCCCTTGCAACAACTCTCGTATGCCTAATTTTTTTGCTAACCGAAGTACTACATTAACCATTGTTTTGGTATCATGCCCGACTCTTTGTTTCTCTCTAGCTAAGTAGAATGTTGCCAAAGCTACACATCTTTCGTCTTTCAATTTTTGAAAACGCTTTATCGCGTTTTCGTATAAAAGACCTCCTGTCTCAACATTCCCCTTACGAAACTCAACCAAACCCTTCGTAGCCTGATAAATCCCTTGTTCTCTTTCACTCAAAGATCCAAAATTTATAGAAGATAATTGCTGTTCTGCTTCTTGAATTTTATCTAATGATGCCAAGGAAAATATATAGTTATTCTTTATTAGAAAATTTTTATCAAGCAGACATCGGTTTTCTTTCTCAACAATACGTACAACTTCCCGAAAATCATTTAAACATGTCCCAGCTATATAGGTCGCCTGTTCTACGGGATGCGAACAAAAAGGTTGAAACTTTAACCAATTCAACGCGGCCTCTAGAGATTCTTTGTATTTTTCATCATAAAAAAAACGTCTCGAATCGGCTTCAAAAGCAGCTTTAACATTGGAAGGTAGTTTAATAGTAAGACCTATATTTTGAGAAGCCCACTCAGCTTGTGCAAGTGTGTTTTCATTAGGGTCAATTAGGGCACTTTTAAAAAGTTTCTTCCCTTTCTTATTTGCACCATGTGTCATTTCAAGAGTTCCTATGGTACCATAAAGTTCCGCTAAATCCTTTGGACTTGCATCTAATGTTAGAAGCATGTTTTTCGCGGTTTTCGCATTTTGGGTTCGAAAATTGAATGCTTCGGAAACCGAAATTTCAGACGCTAATAACCAAGGGTCACGCTTTGTGAGTTCTGCTGTTTGCAAAATAGATAATGCCTTTTCAGGATTTTTCATATGTAAGTAAAATCGGGCAGCAGCTCGAAGAATAAAACGATTCTCTGGAGCTAAATTTAATGCCACAGAAATGCAGAATTCAGCCTTTTCGTTTTGGCAAAGAACAGCGTAATAAAAAGCCATATCAGCCCAAGCTATAGCATTATAAGGATAGTCTCGTACATACTTTTTTAATAAAGAAATTATTCCATCGCATTTATCGCGAGTTGATAAAACAAAATTTGCTTGTGGTTCAGGCAATCGAAGAAATTTTTCTGCAATACTTTTAGCAAGATTAGATACCTTTCCAGAATTATGTAAAATGAATTTTGAAGCATCGATTGCGGCGGGATTAGAAAAATCATTGGAAACTAGAGCAGTTCCTACAAAATCTAGTGCCAAAGGTAATTGCTTGTAAAATAACCATTCCTGCTCTTTATCTCTATAAGATTCGGGAGTCCATATACAGGCCGATGGTTGCTCGCCTGTATAAATCTCTCCCATAATAAATGCATACTCAAATGGATACCACCTAGGAATTATTTGTCTAATTTTATAATCTTCTTTAATATTCATTTCTTTACCATGTACTCGGCTTTCTTGGTTAAAAGATCGAGTTTACTTATATACCGTTCAAGGTTGTGCTGGTTAATATTTCTATCAAGGGGATTACCCCGTTTTCCAGGATCTGGCTCACATAATTCTTTTACCATTACGATAATTTCATCTGTTAAATCACCTGCCTTTGTTCGTATATTTTTCTCTAGATCCTTAATAGCTTCAAAAAATGCCTTTCTAATATAAGGAAGGTCATTTACAAAATTATGATTATCCAACGTTGGGCCTGAATAACCAGCTAATTTTACTTTTATTGCTTGAGTTGCTGAAATATCTGCAAAATAGAAAAAGATGAGACTACCTAAATGATACAAATCAATCCCATACCGTCTGTCAAACTTATTCGTTACGGTATGCCCATAAAGCAATTCAAAAGGGGCATAGCCCATGTCTCCCGGAACTCTATACTCATCGTTTTCACAAGGAGTGCCTTCGAGCGAGGCCCTGCCTAAGTCAGTAATTTTAAATTCGGCTTGTTTTTGAAAAACCAGCACATTAGATGGCTTTAAATCTTGATGAGCTATTCTGTGCGAATGTAATTGATTTAATGCTACCGCTGTGTTATGGAGAGACCGAAGACACCATGCGAGGTCTATATTCTTAGACAGATTATAAAGTTGCCTTATGTTTCCATCTGCTAGTTCAAATATTAAATACATAACCGTTCTTAAGGCGGTGACTTCTCCAGGTACATCAACCTTTCCATCATCAAGTGGTATTATTATTTTTGATAATTTTCGTTCTTTGCACTTATTCAAAAGATCGCGCTCAAAATTGTATGCCTCTGTCATTGCTTGAAGAGCCCTGGAAGGATCTGCGGTTTGAAATGCCTTTGAAAAATCAAGGGCTTTTAAAAAAGCTTCTTTCCCATCCTTGCCTACAACTTTGTATTGAACTGAGAAACCACCTCCCGTATCAGTTCTGGCTTGATCTAACCTTTTTAATACTTTCCAACCTCCTTTTAACTCTAAACCTTCTAGGCATAAAGCTGGTCTTTCTGGCATAATATTACCTTTCGTATGGTGCTTGGTCTTTTAAAGCTATTGTCTCACTCCTTCGTACCATTTACCAACCCAATCGGGAACCTATCCCCGCCCACTCAATAAAAAAGCAATTCCGTTTTTACGGAATTGCTTGAGTTTGCTATATTTGTATACGTTCGTTATACATAATGTCGCTCCAATGTAGTGGTTCTATTATACACCGCGCAAGCATTATGGCAAGGAGAAACCACTATCGCCCCCTCCTATGCACAATAGTGATACTCCTCCGAGCGGCATTGCAAAATTTAGCCTTGCGCAAGGAAAAAAGCGGTTTATAAAAGGGCGCTTGCTGTCCGCGAAGCGGTTCCGCCAAAGGCGGAATGAGCCGACGCGGTAGCGTCAGGCGAGTTCAAGCGCCCCCGCTTTTTACCGCAGCGAAAGGCGTAAAGAATTTTGCTAGACGCGAGGAGAGTATCACTATTGTGAATTCTTAGTGACGGCCTATGCGGGGACACCCTGCCAAACGCTGCTACTTATACGCTCGAAATTTTATTTCTTTATCCATATTCCGTACATCGGCACTGAGGCAGCGGCGAGGAGCAGGATCACCAGCGCCAGATAACTGATGTTCAAAAGGCGCGGAATGAGCTTCACGATAATAATCGTGAAGAAAAATACCGACAGCTTCACCAGCCCTATATCAACGACCGTTAGCTTCTTTATCTTCGCATTAATAAAGTCCATCATATTGTCCTCCTTTTTCATTACAACAAAAAAGCAATTCCGAAGGGGCTGGAATTGCTGGTTTAAGCTATATCATATTATCCGATCGCACAGTGCATCTCCAATGTAGTGCCTCTATTATACACCGTACAGGCATTCTGGCAAGGGTAAACTGGGAATATAGAGATATTATTATCTATTGTGTCTCGCCCGCGGATCAGGGATGGGGACGCTGGCGAGGAGTTTCTTGGTATAACTGTCGCGGGGATTCGTGTAAACGGATTTCACGTCGCCCATTTCCACGATCTTGCCGTTGTGCATCACGGCAACTTTGTCGGCTATATTGGCGACAACGCTTAAATCGTGGCCTATAAAAAGATATGTGAGATCCAGCCTATCCTTAAGATCCTTAAGCAGGTTCAATATCTTCGCCTGAATGGAAACATCGAGGCTTGAAACCGGTTCGTCGCATACTATAAACTTCGGCTCCAGGATAATTGCTCTTGCGATACCTACCCTCTGGCGCTCTCCTCCCGAAAACTGGTGCGGATAGCGGTATTTATATTCGCGCTTAAGGCCCACCATCTCAAGCGCGTAATCGCACCATTTATCTATTTCACCGCTCGTATATCCGCCGCGTACCACCAGCCCTTCGGAGACGATACTTTTCACGTTCATGCGCGGATTGAGCGAGCTGAACGGATCCTGAAATATTATCTGCATATCTTTTCTGATGGCAAGGATCTCTTTCCTGCTCATCCGGAATATGTCGCGGCCGTTGAATAAAACTTCGCCTGTGTCCGGGTTCAGAAGCTTTAACAATAACCTGCCCGTAGTCGTCTTTCCCGAGCCGGATTCCCCCACCAGCGCAAAAGTCTCGCCCTTCCCTATGGAAAACGAGACGTCATCCACCGCTTTCACATAGCCAACGGTTCTTTGCATAACTCCGCGTCTTATGGGAAAATATTTGCGCAAAAATTTTACTTCTATCATAGTTTAATCCTCAACTCCGCGGGTATCTTCGGTATTGCTTCCAATAATTCTTTGGTATAATCGGCTTTCGGCGAATAGAATATTTCGTCCACGCTGCCCTCTTCGACTATGCGCCCCTTCTGCATCACGCAAACCCTGTCGGCCAATTGCGCGACTATGCCGAAATCGTGCGTTATGAAAAGTATCGCCATGTTATGCTTTTCTCCGATCTCGCGGAAAAGGTCCAGTATTTCTGCCTGTATGGTTACATCCAGCGCTGTCGTCGGCTCATCCGCTATCAATAACTGCGGCCTCAGCGAAAGCGCCATAGCTATCATGGCCCGCTGCCTCATACCGCCGCTCAGGCGGTGCGGATAATCATGGAAAATTTCTTCGGGCCGTGGAAGGTGGACTTCTTTCATTAATTCGATCGCCCTCGCCACGGCTTCTTTTTTGCTTACTTTTTTATGCGCCAGTATCTGCTCGATGATCTGCTCGCCTATGGTCATGACCGGATTCAGCGCCGTCAGCGGCTCCTGAAAAACTATGGAGATCTCTTTGCCTCTCACCTCGCGGATTTCGTCGTTCGACAAAGATAGCATCGACTTGCCGTCAAAGATGATATCGCCGCCGACAATCCTGCCGGGCTCATCAATCAGCCGCAGAATAGACAGCGCCGTCACAGTCTTGCCGGAGCCGGATTCGCCGACGAGGCCGAACGTCTCGCCCATTTTAATGCTGAAGCTGACGTCCTTCACAGCCTCCCGCACGCTGTCTTTGGTGAAAAAATATGTGCTTAAGTTTTTAACTTCTAATAAAGCCATTTTTACAACCTCTTCAATCGCGGATCGAGCACCGTGCGCAGACCCTCGCCCACGAGATAAAAACTCAAAACCGTTATAAGTATCGCCATGCCCGGAAATAACGTCAGCCACCACGCACTGTCTATATAAAAACGTCCCGTGCTTATTATATTGCCCCAGCTCGGCGTCGGGATCTGTACGCCCAGGCCAAGAAAACTCAGTCCGCTCTCAATCAATATCGCACCGCCCAGAAGCAGTGTGGCGCTTACGAAAACCGGAGCCAGCGCATTAGGCAGTATGTGCCTGAAAGCTATCCTTGCATCGGAGGCACCAAGCGCTCTGGCGGCAATAGTAAAATCTCTTTCGCGCAGCGATAAAAATTCCGCGCGCACAAGCCGCGCCAGACCCATCCAGCTCGTTATGCCTATCACCACCATGACGTAAACTATAGACGGACCTAAAAATGCCAGAATCATAAGTATGAGATAAAAACTGGGAAAACACATCATGACCTCAATGATACGCATAATAAGGCTGTCGATCCACCCCCCGTGATATCCCGCGACCGCGCCTAATACCACTCCTATGAGCAGCATTATGACGACGGCAATAAACCCGATGGAAAGCGATATCCTCGCGCCATAGGCCATCCTGCTATATAAATCGCGCCCGAGATCATCGGTGCCAAGCAAGTGCGCTTTGGACGGCGGCAGGAGCCTCTCTTTGGGATCCAGATTCAACGCATTCGGATCGTGGGTGGCGATCAGAGGAGCAAAAATCGCTATCGCGTACATCAGGATAATCACTACAAGCCCGAAAAGTATCTGTTTATTTTTAAATATTTCTTTCAGCATATTGTCACTCGTATCGTATGCGCGGGTCCACCCACGCGTACATTATGTCAGCCAGCACAAGTCCCAAGAGCGTAAGCAGGGTCGAAATCACGCCTATACCCATTACGACGGGATAATCATAATTCATTATTGCTTCGTATCCCAGCCTGCCCATGCCGGGCCACGCAAATATCGTCTCGATTATGAAACTTCCGCCTATTAAAGCCGGTATTATCATGCTTGCTATCGTCACGATAGGCAGAAGCGCGTTTTTGAGCGCGTGTTTATATACGACGCGCGATTCTGTCAGCCCCTTGGCCCGCGCCGTCCTTATGTAATCCTGATGAAGCGCCTCGAGCATGCTTGAGCGCATATAACGCGATATTCCCGCAAGGCTCACAAGCGAAGTAGCCGCCACGGGAAGAACAAGCCGCCACATAAGATCCTTAAAGGCATCAAAGAATGAATAATATTCGACATACCACGGCCGCATGCCCGATATCGGGAACCAGCCGAGATGTATGCCGAAGAACATTATGAGAAGAAGCGCGAACCAGAAACCGGGTGTCGCATATCCCACAAAGACCACGACCGTCATTATCTTGTCGTACATGGAATTTGCTCTTACCGCAGAACTCACTCCTATGGGAATGGCTATAAGGTAAATGATAAGCATGGATATAATTCCCAAAAGCAGGGTCGCCGGAAGCCTCTCCCCTATCTTTTTTATGACCGGGACATCGTCGATAAACGAGTTTCCGAAATCGAGCCTGACTACCCTCTTAAGCCATAAGGCGAATTGCGTAAGGACGGGTTTATCAAGATTGTACAGTTCCCTGAATTGAGCGCGCGCAGAACCCGAAACCTCCGGGTTCAGGCCGTACCTTATGCTCGCCGGGTCAGCAGGGCTGAAGTGCATCATGATAAGCGTGATGAGTGAGATGCCTATCAGCATCGGGATGATTATCAGTAATCGTCGTATTATATAGCTAATCACTGCTTGTACCTCACTTCGGCCGGGTCAACATGCCAATCGATAAAATTATAGCCGATGCCGGCAGGCGCGGGGTCTATGCCCTCGAAGCGGTTAGAAATAGCCACCGTCGCATAAGGAAAATATAAAAACGTGTACGGGGCGTCATCCGCTATTGTTTCATGGATCTTCCGGTATATCTCGATACGTTTTGCCTTATCGAACGTGCGCCTTCCTTCTTCTATAAGTGCGTCGACATTTTCATTTTTATACGATACGAAATTAAACCCGCCTTCTTTTGTCGAAGCGGAATGCCATACCACATAGCAGTCAGGATCAAGCGGTAATGTCCAGCCCAGTATAACCGCCTGAAAATTTTTCTTGTCCACGAACTCGTTCAGAAACGCCGCCCACGCGATAATCTGCACATCCGCGACGACGCCTATCTCTCTCCACTGCCGCTGAACGACGGTAGCGATGTCTTCCCTGTCTTTGTTGCCCTGATTCGTTATCAGTTTAAATCTGAACGGCTTGCCGTCTTTGTCCAGGATCCCGTCGCCGTCGGTATCCGCCCATCCCGCGTCCTTAAGTAATGCAAGCGCTTTTTCTTTGTCATAATCATATGCCGCGGCCTTTTCGCTGTAATAGGGTGTCCCTCTGAAAAACGGTCCCGTGCAGTGTTCGCCCAGGCCCATCAGTACGCCGGTGATGATTGTGCTTTTGTCTACGGCATAACTGAGCGCCTGCCGCACCCGTTTATCCTGAAATAACGGATCACTAAGATTGTATCCTATATAAGAATAACTGCGCGAGAGGTATTTATACTTATTATATTTATCCTTAAATGCCTTAGTATCCGTGCGGTAAAAATATTGATACGGCGTGAGGCCCATGCTGTCTATGCCGCCGGTTATCAATTCAAGATACTGGACAGACATGTCCGGGATCACCCGCGTAACGCATCTATTGATATAGGGCTGGTGTTCGAAATATTCTTTATTGTTATCAAGTATTATATACTGATCCGTTCTCCATTCCTTGAATATATACGGACCGCATCCGACGGGTTCCCTTTTAAACTTAGTCTTTACGAGGTCTTCGCCCCTAAGAAGATGCTCGGGAACAACCGACATGCCCAGCTTGGATAGCGCCGGGGCATACGGTTTTGAATACCTGAATCTTACGGTGTAATCGTCAATAACGTCGATAGACTCGATATCCATGAAATCCGACGAATAAGGGCAGGTGCTTTTGGGGTCAAGTATTGTCTCGAAGGTAAATTTTACGTCGCGCGCGGTAAGAGGCACGCCGTCATGCCAGCGTACGTTCTTCTTAAGAAAAAACGTTATCTCCGTACCGTCTTCCGATATATCCCACCGCCGGGCTATATCTCCGATGATATTGAGGTCCCTGTCCACTTTGGTCAGGCCGTTAAAGACCAGCGACGTAATACCGCTTGAGGCGGTGTCCGTCGCCAGAAACGGGATAAGGTTTCTTGCGTCCGCTATTTCGCCGGTAACGTATGCATCGCCGCTGCGCGGGCTTGTTTTTTCCGCGGAAAAAACGTTCGCAGGAGACATAAAGAGAAAAGCCGCTAGTATAAGTAGCGGCTTGACTTTTATGCTTATAAAAGAAGATGCTCTATTTGGGCTCTGCTGAAACAGGTTCTTTTTCATTATTACCCGGTACCGCCTTTTGTGGTGAAGCAGCTTTCGATTTTTCCACTTCCGTAGACAGCGCCCGCGGCGACTCCATCAAAGACTTTGAGCGCTTGGACGACAATACCGCCAGCGTCATGCACGTAATGATAAAGACTACCGCGCAAGCAGCTGTTGCCTTCATAAGAAAATTTGAAGCGGATGTTCCGAATATCGTCTGGGTGGAACCGCCTCCGAATACATCGCTCATCCCGCTGCCGCGGCCCGCCTGCATCAGAATAACCAATATTAGCACCAGGCTGACTATCACATGTATAACTATAACAAACGAGTACAACATCTCCTAAACCCCTTTCTTCGCCGATTCCCTCACAATGGGAACAAACTGTTCTACTTTAAGGCTTGCTCCTCCCACCAGAGCACCGTCAATATTTTTTTGATTGATAAGATCTTTGATATTCTCCGGCTTTACGCTCCCGCCGTACTGTATCCTGACCTCTTCTGCTGCATCTTCACCGTACATATCGCGTAAAAGCTTTCTTATGTAAGCGTGAACCTCTTCAGCCTGCTGGGGCGTAGCGGTTTTGCCCGTACCTATTGCCCAGACAGGCTCATATGCTATGATAACATTAATAATTTCTTCCGCTGATAAACCTTTAAGGCCGTTTTCAACGTGGTCCTTTATGACTTTAAAAGTAAGGTTCTTCTCCCTTTCCTCAAGTCTTTCGCCTACGCACATTATCGGCAAAAGCCCGGCTCCGAGAGAAGCTTTTACTTTTTTGTTTACGGTTTCATTCGTTTCGTAAAAATACGTCCTTCGCTCCGAATGCCCGATGACAACGTATTTGACGCCCGCATCTTTGAGCATTACAGGGGAAACCTCGCCCGTGAACGCTCCTTCTTTTTCCCAGTACACGTCCTGCGCGCCCAATTCTATGTTCGAATTAACTACCATGTCGGAAACCTCGCTGAGCGCTGTATACGGAGGGACAACTACTATGTCTACATTATCTATATCCGATAGCTCTCTTTTTAAGCCGTTGACCAATTCTATTGCTTCGGCTATCGTCTTATACATCTTCCAGTTACCGGCTATTATTACGCGTCTCATTTCGCACTAATCCTATTTATCGTTTAATGCCGCTATCCCGGGCAACGTTTTACCTTCGAGATATTCCAGCGACGCGCCGCCGCCGGTCGAAATATGCGACATCTTATCCTCTAACCCAAGTTCATATACCGCTGCTGCCGTATCGCCGCCGCCTATTATCGTAGTCGCTTTGGTATGCGTCAGAAATTCGGCTAATTCTTCGGTACCTTTTGAAAACGGCTTTATCTCAAAAAATCCTACCGGACCGTTCCATATCACTGTCTTCGCGTTTTTCAGAACTTTTTCGAACTCTGCCACGGTCTTCGGGCCGATATCCAGTCCTATTTTGCCGTCGGGCACCGCCGCGCCGTCTACGGTCTCCGCTTTGGCGCCGGCATCTACTTTGTCCGCCACTATGTGATCAACCGGCAGTAATATTCTGACCTTCTTTGCCTTGGCCTTTTCCAGTATGTCTTTCGCCAGATCGATTTTATC
>JAQUMG010000036.1 GCA_028718265.1 Candidatus Omnitrophota bacterium | reverse complement strand
GCGGTTTCTTTTACGGCAGTATAGTCAAAAGAACCTGCGTGATTATACAGGACGAAAAATGCGGCCATAAGGGATGCGGTACCGACGTGCGTCATAATAAGATATATCGTCCCGGCACGCACAGATTTTTCATGTTTATGGTCAAAAACAACAAGAAAATAAGAGGAAAGGGACATTAATTCCCAAAATATAAGAAATGAGAAAAGATTGCCGGATATTACCGTTAAACACATCGACAGGACGAAGGTAATCAGAAGTACCCAGGCAAGTATCTTTCTTTTTGGCAAATATTCATGCAAATATCCTATCGAAAATACCGCCGAAGGAAGCGACACGAGGGCTATGACCACGAGAAAAAATATCGCAAGCGGATCAAATAAAAAAAGTTGTTTTGGCAGAAGATTGATCATTTGAATCGATGCTCACTGTAAAAAAACAGAAACCTTTGTTAGCCTATGAAATCAGCTGACAAAGGTTTCTCTTTATTCTGAGTCCAGACCCACCTTAAAACTCGGGACTATTACGATATTGTGATATGCTATCACCTTTCCCGGTCAAAATCAAGGCAATTTACAAGAGATGCCCCTATTACTTCCCGGATTTTTATTTCCTTATAATTCTGAGGCTTAAGTGGTATAATTTATCCTCTGTGAAAGGCCGGGTATAGTAAGTCATGATCTCAACCAAAGACGTATCGCTGCGTTACGGCGACCGCAAATTATTTTCACGCGTAAATATAACTTTTTCCGCCGGAAACTGCTACGGATTGATCGGCGCTAACGGTTCGGGTAAATCCACGTTTTTAAAGATCCTTTCCGGCGAAATAGATTCCACCTCAGGGGAAGTCATGGTGACCCCGGGCGAGCGGGTAGCAGTCCTGAAGCAGGACCAATTCGCTTTTGATGAATATACCGCTTTGACCACCGTTATCATGGGCCATAAAATACTTTATGACATCATGACGGAGAAAGATGTTTTGTACGCTAAAAAGGACTTTACTGATAAAGACGGATTACGCATATCCGAGCTTGAAGCAGAGTTTACCGAGCTGGATGGGTGGAACGCCGAATCCGACGCAGCTAAATTATTAAGCAACCTCGGTGTTCCGGAAGAACTGCACGCGACCCAAATGAAAGGGCTTGAGGGCGGACAAAAGGTACGGGTCCTCCTGGCGCAGGCATTGTTCGGCAATCCGGATATATTATTACTCGATGAACCTACAAATCACCTGGATATTGAGAATTGTATGTGGCTCGAGGAATTTTTATCAAACTTTGAAAATACCGCTATCATAGTCTCCCATGACCGTCATTTTCTGGACAGGGTATGCACGCACATCGCGGATATAGATTACGGCAAGATCCAGATATATAAGGGTAATTACACTTTCTGGCTGGAAGCCAGCCAGTTAGCCGCGAGGCAGCGCCTTGAATCAAATAAAAAAATAGAGGAAAAACGAAAAGAGCTGCAGAGTTTTATCGACCGTTTCAGCGCCAATGCCTCCAAAGCCAAACAGGCGACCTGCCGCAAGAAGATGCTGGAAAAACTCACTGTTGAAGACATCAAGCCTTCTTCAAGAAAGTACCCGTATATCAAATTTGAGCAGGAGCGCGAAGCCGGAAGTAATATTTTACACATCGGCCATTTATCTAAAACACTGGACGGGCAGGTAATGTTCAATAATTTTACCATGACAGCCTCAAAGGGCGATAAGATCGCTTTTGTCGGGCACAATGACCTTGCCAAGACGACTTTATTCAGGATCCTGACAGGAGAAATGCAGCCTGACAGCGGCACTTTTAAGTGGGGCGTTTCAACGAGTCAGGCTTATTATCCCAAAGACAGTTCCAAATTTTTCGATGACGACTGTAACCTTATCGAATGGCTTTGCCGTTATTCGGATAATACCGATGACAGGTTTGTGCGCGGATTTCTGGGACGCATGCTTTTTTCCGGCGAGGAATCTTTAAAGTCTGTCACTGTGCTGTCCGGCGGCGAGCGGGTCAGATGCATGCTGGCGCGCATGATGCTCGCACGGGCTAACGTATTGATCATGGACGACCCGACTAACCACCTGGATCTGGAGTCGATCACATCCCTGAATAAGGGTATGGAGGAATTCGGCGGGACCATCCTCTTTTCTTCGCGAGACCATCAGTTGATCCAGACCATGGCTAACCGCATTGTCGAGATCACCCCTAAGGGCTTCATAGACCGGCCCAACACAACGCTTGATGAATACCTGTCCGACGAGAACATCAAAAACCAGCTTCACCAGTTATATTCTTAAGCAAAAGAGGGGTGGCTACATACTATGGTAAACCCAAGCAGTTCCTCCACCGTTGATATAAGCAGAGAAGATTGCTTGGAGACGGTGTCAATTGCCTTTTTTTGCTCCTCATTAAGATGGCCATATGATCCATCCTGAAGTAACGATATTTTTCCGCTGATCACTCCCAACGGTGTACGCAGTTTATGCGAAATAAGAGTTAAAGTATCCTGTTTCAGAAATTCCTCCATGCGCGCGGCGGTAACATCACGAAAAATAAAAACAATGCTTAATAGTTCTCCGGCGGAATTTTTTATCAGATCCGAATTTGCCTCTAAATATAATGCCTCTATCGTTTCTGATTCTTGGCGTACAATATCAAATGTTTTATGCGCAATCGTTAAATCCATAAGAGCTTCTTTATTTATAGAAACAGAATAATTCCTGAATAGCGTTTCGACCAAATTTACATTCGCCGGATCGGTAATATTTAAGTACTTTAAAATCGCCGTATTGCTATCTTTAATTAGATAATCCGGGCTACAGATAGCAATGCCATCGCTTATTTTATCAACCACTGCCTTAAATTTTTCCTTTTCATCTAACTGCCGGAGATAATAACTTATCTTGAGTATAGACTTAACTCTTGCTAATAGTTCAATCTTATCAACGGGCTTGGAAATAAAATCATCACATCCTGCCTCAAGGGCTTTTATCTTGTCTTCGGTCTCCTTAAGTGCGGTTACCATCACCACCGGGATCGCCTCAGTCTTTTCATCGGCACGTAATTTTTCCAGCAGTTCTAAGCCGGACATCTTGGGCATCATTATGTCCAGCAGAATCAGATCGATTTGATTATGGACAATTTTTTCCAACGCTTCCTTGCCGCTTGCCGCCTTGATAACCTCATAACCCTGCGGAACAAGATATGCTTCGAGAAGTTCAATGTTCTGGAGCTGGTCATCAACAACTAAAATTACTGACTTGTCTTTCATGCTCTACCTCTTTTGAATTTGGCTTTCCAGCATATTAGAAATAAACTGACTGACTTCTTTCGCAAAGGTGCGCGTATTAATCGGCTTGCCTATGAATCTGCTGTTAGTTATAGCGTTTATCTCTTCTCTGCCTTCTGCCATTACGGAAGCAGTCACAAAAACTATCGGGATATCACTTGTCTCTTTGTCTTGACGCAATATCTCGGCGGCTTCAGAACCGCGCATATCAGGAAGCCGCATATCCATAATTATAATATCCGGTTTTTCTTTCCTGGCACTGGCAATTCCATCGGTAGCATTTTTAGCTAGAAATACTTCGAAGTCAGCGACCTCCAAGAGGTCTTTTTCCAGCATCAGATTGTTGTCATTATCATCGACAACCAAGGCTCTTTTCTTCATCTCACACCACCTTTCCGGATATAATCGGCAAAGTAAACCTGACTTGGGTGCCTTTATTTAACCCCTCTGATTCTACGGAAAACTTCCCGCCATGCAGCTCAACCAGCTTTTTAGAGAGCGGCAAACCCAGCCCGGTCCCCTCAGTTACCCGGGAATATGGGGTATCGACACGGAAAAATCCTTCAAATATTTTCTCCGTGTTTTCAGATGCGATACCGATTCCCGTATCCCAAACCACTATTTCTATTTCGGAATCGGTTTTCTTTTCAGAGGCCCGCATGCCGATTTTACCACCCTCAGGAGTAAACTTAACAGCGTTTGAAAGCAGGTTGTAAATTATCTCTCTTACCTTGAGCTCATCTGCCTCAATATCCGGCAGATCTTCGGCTATTTCAAGCAATATTTCAATTTTCTTTTTACTGACCGTATCCGCTACCAACAGTGAAATCTCATTTAATAGGCCCTTTATGGGTAAATTGGATAATGCTAAATTCATCTTCCCGGATTCAACTTTTGCCATATCAAGTATCTGATTTATCAGTAAGAGAAGATGTTTTCCGCTGGTTAAAATATTATTAACGTATTTTTTCTGCTTCTCATTAAGCAGCCCGAAAGTCTCGTCGTATAATACTTCAGAGAAACCGTTGATGGAATTAAGCGGAGTCCTAAGCTCATGCGACATGTTGGCCAGAAACTCGGATTTTGCCCGGGTGGCACGTTTTAACTCAGCGGCCAATTCCTGTAACTCTTTATGGGCTTTTTCCAGGCCTTTTTCTATCTCCCTGCGCGCGGTAATATCCTCGATAGCCAGAAGAATAGAATGCGTGTGGTTAGTTTCCCGATAAATTTTACGCGCATTCAGAAGCATTATTCGCTTGCCGATATCAAGAAAATTATGTTCAACCTCAAAGTTATCAAAAATTGTAACCTTGGGAAGGATTTTCTCCAGCAACTCTCGCAGTTTCGGAATATCCCATTGACGATTCCCTAAATCATAGATATATTGCTTCTCGGTATCCTCAGGTTTTACCTTAAAGACTTGATAAAAAGAACGATTAGCTGAAATTACTCTTAAATCTGCATCCAGAACGAGTAAAGGTTCACGCACAGTATCTATGATATTCTCGGCATAGTTGCGGGCATCTTGAGCTAATCGTTCTGTTTTCTTACGCTGTTCAATTTCTTCGTGAAGCTGCTTAATGACCATCCTTTCTGCTACAGGGTGGATTTCTACCTGATTCTCGAGTAATTCTTTGTTTTTCACGGATTCTCCTCCTTCAAAGTTTCCCTAAATCTGTCCAAGCATATTTTCATAAATTGTTCGGGAAAGACATCGAACATCCTTTCCGCATGGCCGCCATCTTTAATGATTGCCAGGGCTTTGGGATCTTTTGCCCTTTCAAATAAACGCTGACTATGACTTGGCTTGATCAGCCAGTCTTTTTCACCATGAAGGAAAAGAATCGGTGTGGGTGATATTTTATCAACGATATCGATGGGCCGGGTCTTCTGTAAAGACGGACTGCCCGGCCTGACACCCTTCCCCCACCCCTTGATCCCGAAATTAAGCATTAGATCTGCCCACATATCTTTTTCCCAAAAATGGTAATTGATACTTCCCAGATCTGACGGAGTGCTGACAGCAATCACGCTATCAATGTTTTTATGACAACCCGCCTCGATCAATGCTATCGCAGCGCCGAGCGAAAAACCGATCACGCTGATCTTCACATAGTGATTTTCTTTCGCATAGTTAATGACAGCTTGTAAATCTTTCTGTTCGAGCGCTGTCCACGTAAAGACGTCACTCGACTCGCCATGCCCTCGAAAATCGAACGCGATAACATCGTACTCTTTACTGAATGCGTCGGTCATCCTTTTAAACAAAACCGTGTCTTTATTAGTATAAAAGCCGTGCGCTATAATAACAACTTTAGAGAATCCTCTTTTAATATGAGAAAGGGCGATGCGTTTCCCATCCTCGGTCATCACGTAAAGATCAGGCTTACTCTCTCCCGCAGGACAAGGCATGGCACCCTCGTGGAGTTCTCCGGTCGTATCGCAAATCTTTCTGGGCTCTGTTTTTTGAAAATTTCCTTTAAATATTGATCCGGCCATGGCTTTAATAAAATTACTGTAGATATCCCACTCCGCTTTCATACGCCAAAAGAAGAGATACCGCGAACTATTTTTCTTGCCCAGGGAAATAGATTTTCTCGATCTAACGTTTTCATAAATTTCTAACATGTGTTTAGCGGAAGCATTAATCGGGTATTTCTGTACCGTCATTCTTATGACCTGCTTCATGGTTTGTAACTCTTCAGGAGTTCGATATAAAGCCCAGGTAAGAGCATCAACAAAATTTTGCTGATCCATCTCATTAAGTAATCGGCCGTTGTGATAATCTTTTACGATATCCCGTGCTCCAGGGGCATCCAACGCCACCACAGGAACACCTGCCGCCATGGCTTCAACAAGAACCATTCCTTGAGTTTCGCTTAATGAAGCAAATGCAAAAACATCCATGGCAAAATAAGCATCAACCAAATGCTGATAATGCAAGACTCCCGTTAAATGCAATCTTTTTTCAAGGCCGGCCTGCTTAAAGGTATCCTTGATCATTTTTTCCGCCGGGCCAAGCCCCACAATCAGAGCATGAACCTTTGGATCTTTTTTTAACGCTTCAACCATACAATTTATCAGGAAATCCAGATTTTTCTCCGGCGCTAATCGCCCCGCATGTCCGATCACTAAGGCGTCGGGAGGAATCTGATTCTGCCGGCGAAAAGTTTTTCCATCGTTTTTTGAAAAACGTTCCAGATCTACCCCCGTTGGAACAACCTCCATGGAAGTCTTGACACCTCTTTTAAGTAAGATATCCCGCACGCTTTCCGACGGGGAAATCACCTGGTCCGTCAAATTAGCATATCCGGCAGCATATTTGACCATAAATCGTTTCGTTCCCTCATTTTGAATCGGCAAAAAATGCACGTACTGCTCAAACATTGTGTGATAAGTAAATACCAACGGTATGGCGTGCTGTCGGCTAAGGCGTAACGCAAAATCTCCCATAAAAAACGGACTATGACTATGCACTATATCCGGCGAGAAATCTTTCATGTACCGCGTTAAGAGTTTGGACGTCGGAAAGTTAACGGAGAAAATAGTCCCGTTAACTTTTTGGAAGGCGGGAATACGGATAACGCCCGGTTCTTCCGCAGGCATCCCTTCAAAGGCCGGAGTAACTATCAAAACCTCATGCCCTAAACTTTTAAATTCTTCGCTAAAAGAATAAATCGATTGCTCTATTCCTCCTACAATCGGGAAATAGGTATTCGTCATCATTAGAATTCTCATTATTTATCCTTTAGCTCTATAAGCACTTTTCTAGCAGCCACGCATATCGCATCGTAACAATTTTTCGAACCCATGGCCAATCCTTCTTTTTCTAAATCTTCGGGGAGAAGCGGCTTGCCGAATCTAACCCTGATCTGGTGACGCTTTGGATACTTTGCCGTACTGGGCAACGCCTCATAAGCTCCTTCTATAGCTACAGGCACGAGCTTTGCCCCCGTCTCTTTAGCCAGAATGCCTAACCCTTTCTTAAATTTTCCGACTTTCCCGGAAGGACTACGTAATCCTTCCGGGAAAAAGCACAAACCTTTGCCGCGTTGTAATACTAAATAAGCGCTGCGTAGCGCCTCCAGAAAATGTGTTGAATAATCAAAGGGAATAAATCTTTCCATCTTTATGAGATTCCTTAATAGACGGGATTTTACAAACGGCCTAAAAAAATACGGTATAAATAAAAAATAAAAAAGCTGAAATACCGGCCTACGGGGTAGGCAGGCGGTAATGGCCGGCCCATCAAGATCGCTCGTGTGGTTGGGATATAGAATATAAGCTCCAACTTTCGGCACATTCTCTTCTCCTTCTGTCTTGATACTGAAAAATAATTTAAAAATCAAATAATCCAAGGCTGTTGTGCTAAATCGAAGCAGCCAGGCGAAAAAACCGGTACTGAATTCGAGCGCCCCCAGATGTTCTTCTTTCGGCAGGACTTGTAAATGTTTTTTCCAATAGTCCGGCCTTGAAGGTACCCCCTGATCCTCCGAAGTAATCTTTTTAGCGCCTTTTAATGCATACGTTATTCCCAGAATAAGATCCTTTACGGTAAAGGCTTGCGAGATTGCCTCATCTTTTATATCGACGCCAAAAGCTAACTCAAGGTACGAAGCCAGCTCTATCCTGCCCAATGAATCTATATCAAGGTCCAGCTCTAAAGAATCCTCAAGTATTATCGGTTTTTTGATACCGCTTTGCTTCTTTAGACATTCCAGAATTTTTATGCCGACCTCGGATTCTATCAACATATGGTCAGCGGCCGTTAGCTCTCCCGATACCGGAAGAGCGCCTTCTATTCCTGCGATCACTCTAGGTTCATATATTTCCTTGACCGCAGATCTTTTTACCTTACCGGACAGGTTATGCGGCAGGTCCTCAAGTACAATAGTAAAACCTTTAAGTCTTTTATAAACAGGGAGCGACGGCGAGGCGTTATCAAATCTTTCCTTAATGGCCAAATGCAGATTTATTGAGCCGAATTTCCTGAAATTATCAAGATCCGGCTGGATAACAGCCCAAAGAACCTTCGATCCCTTTACGCCTCCCATTCCCGAGACTATAAAGACACACATCTCTTTAACAGGAGCAACCTTTGTATAAAACTCCTCGATCTCTTCCGGGTAAATTTTCTCCCCCGAATTCAATTTGATAGAATATTTAAATATGGTAGTAAGGGCTTTTGTCATTTACCCACCTCATATTTCAATTCAAGAGAATTAGTTGCAGGCAAAACTCTTACGTTCATAAAACCAGGCAACTGAATATCGATCGGGGGTTCTTTCGCAAACCATTGTCCGCGCCATTCGACAAGGATATTTTGCCCTTCGGGTTTTACGGATATTTGAATATCCCCAAAGCTTGTCGGCGCAGGCCCAAAAGCGATCGTTTGTTTTTTCTCCAGCCATATTAGCGGGATTCCCGAACATAGAATTAACCGGTTGCCTTCTTCACGAACAAAACAATTTCTTATCATCAAAACCCATTCCGCTGCAGCCCATACATGCTGCCCGTCTCCCATACATCCGCCGCCGGTGCGGGGATGTACCGACTCGGGCCATTGTCCTGTCTGTGAAGCCAGTTTAGCCACCGCTGTCATCAAACCAAAATACCCGGGATCACCCGCACGCAAAAGCACTTGCGCTAAATGCAAGGTAAGATAAGGATTGATCCCTGAATGGGTCATGTCATGGAAAAATCCGCCATGCACTAAACAATTTTTCATTAAAAAGTCCGCTGTACCTAAAATCCTTGGGTCGTTCTCCTGAAAAACGCGCAGCGGATAGCTGGCAGCTAAAGAGCCGATTGCTCCTGAATCCAAACGCCGATATGGAGAGGCTGGTATTGCCGGTTTTTTTAAACGAATCTCTGCTTTCTTTAAACTTTGATTAATACTCTCCGATAATGCATCTGATTGCCTCTCAAAATAAACAGCCTGATTGTTGTCTTGATAAGCAGTGCACAAAAATGCCGCTGCTTCTAATCCCGCAACCGCCCAAAAGTCATCCCAATAATAAAAATCATTCGGCCCCAAATGCTCGGCGCTAAATCCTGACGGCAATAAGCCTGCATGAGGAGATGGTAAATTGGCCGGCAAAAGTTTTTTATGGATCCACTTGCCTGCTTTAAGGATCGATCCTTTCCATTCTTCCGGCGGGACGCTTCCCGTCATCTCGCAATACTGACGCATAATCCACAAGGCCTCGCCATTAGAATCCCATTCGCCTTCCTGAGAGAGAAAATATCCTTTGACTGTCTGGCGGGCGCGGAAACAATCCAAGGCCCGTCGAACACGTTCCTTTAGCCCGACACATAACAAGGCATTCAATATAAAAGCAGCATCGCGAAACCAAAACCGCCTGTAAATATAAGGCCCGGGATAAACCTCCTTGGGCGAATGCAAAATCATGGTGCGGATAGCGGCTTCGTAAAGAAACTGAAAATGTTTATCGGGAATTTGCAATGAACAGGCACCTTGAATACTTTTCTTCCACGCCGTTCTGGCAGTTTCCTGATAGCCGCAATAGCATTCTTTTTCAATTTTATTTTTAGTTAATGGCACTGAAACGGTAATTTCTTGTGTAAGCCCTGCTTCCAATATATATATCGCTGCTGCGCTGGCCATACCGACTTTACATGAAATTTCTTTTTCATTTTCCTTGGCTGACAGCTGGCTATAAACATCCCCTCGATGATAATTCGAAAATACGCATTGATCCGGAGGCTTGTCAAAATATACAAAATTTTCTCGGTTTATTTGCCAGCCTGCAGAATCTTCAAGAAGAGCAATATTATTAATAATACTCACGCCTTCGGGGTTATAAGGCCTGAGAGAAACAACCAACCGCGCCTTTACGGAAGCCCCTCCCGTGATCTTAATCTGACAAATAGGTACTTGCGCTGAACCAATAACTTGCGCTTTCAATTGAAGTTTTAATCCGTCAAGGCTTGACTCTGTGATCACACAGAGATCGTCACCCATAATCATCTTTTGTGATACGTTAGGGCTGCGTGAAGGGATCAATGGCTTTCCCTCTTCCGGAATTATCCAGGTGTCAATAGACCAGCCATCATAACAGGGGGTAACGAGGCCGCGAGAATCTATAAGAGGAAATTCGGTTCCGCCCGGTACGCCTAAAGCTGTCCAATTTCTATGGGTAAGATTAATTTGGGTTAACGAAAACGACCGGGGGATAAACGCCTCATTTCGAGGGTTATATTGACATTCAACCCAATAAGGCCAGATCCAATCAAGGTTATGCTGAATGGCTATACTATTGATCAGACCCCGAGCATGTAAGACCACGCCTGAACGCAATAGTTCCGTGGGGAACGCCACTTCTGAGGGTTGTGAAAAATTCTGTAGTTGAGAAATAAATTTAATCGGTTCTAAAAACCCTTGCCGACGCGCAACAGTTCTGACTATGAATTGTAACGGTGACCATTTCCACAGGACAAAACTAAACTTCTCCTTCGATAAAGTCCTAAAAACCCACCATTTAAAGCAAATATAGGTAAACAAACCTGTTATTATCGTGGCAATGATTAAAGCTACCCAAATAGCTCCGGGCCGGGCGTTAAGAATACTTTGATTTGTTAAAACATTAATGCCTAATGCTAAAGAATTAATTAGTGCATACCGGCCAACTTCAGCATACGACGATGGTTTGTTATGTTTAAACGTCCAAAATTTAATAAGCAAATACCCGATAATACCCGCGCATATAAAAGAAATTCCTTTAGATATGCTAAAAGGCAGAAAATGAAATAAAATATAATAAATACTAAAGTCTGTTGCATTGACAATAGCCCCTGCAATTAAAAACCGGATTATTTCTTTTTTAGTATTCATATTAGTCCAAATAGGACAGACCTCCCCAATTCCTCATAATAGAAACCCTATTACTTTCGTACTAAACCTAAAAACCCGACTATGCCGGCGGCCAATCCGCCAATCAGAAGCCAGAGCGCCTTGTCTGTAGGTGCGCCCGTGAAAATGCGCGAGACATCGGAACTAGCCGAATGATAGGCGTTTAACCCAAAAACTAGCAAGATAACTCCTATAACCAGAAGTGCAACTGACATACTTTTATTCATATACCCTCCTTGCACAGTAAGTGCACACCGGCCTATCCTATAAGGCCGGGTGATATTTTTGCTTTATTTTCCCTCTGCCACAAGTCCGGGCGGGGCTTTGTGCCACTTATACCCTTCTACCGCGTCGTCATATCCGCGCTTAAAGAGCCTCTGCATTTCCTGCCTATCGAACATCTCTTTTTGATAAGGCTTAAAATCTTCCGGAATATAGGCTAAATTATAATCCCATCCTTTTTCTTCCGCGAATGCGTAAAGCCTGTAAGTGTCCCCGATCATTTTTGACGCTCCATTGCTTTCGATCAGACGCGAGGTTATCGCCACCAGATTGTCTTCTACCTGTTTTGAGTGCGGCGACATATAACACAGATTCAGGACATATAACTGCGTTCTGAATCCTTTGGGATATCCCGCACTTTCCATTAACTGATGAATATAAAAAACTCCGCCAATAACCCCGCCATCAACATGCATCTCGTCATAACGCCTGCCGCCGGCTTCAACTTGAAAATAGACCGGAGGAAGCATAGCTGGAAACGAGCACGATGCCAGAATTATTTTGCGGAACAACTTCAGTGAATCGGGGCCTCCTCTGGATGCAAGCGC
>JAQUMG010000035.1 GCA_028718265.1 Candidatus Omnitrophota bacterium | reverse complement strand
CCGTCATCAGGCAGAATCCTCCGCCGGATGTGCCGACCGCCGTCCGCTCACCCATATAAGAAAACCCGAGCGCCATCAATATAACGCTGATTTCGTTTTCGGGATGGATAACTTTTATCGAGAATTTTTCAGCTTCCTGCGCCAGAAAATGCAGGAGGCTCGACGTAGGTGTCATCGGATAGGAAATATAATTCTTAAGGCCGCCTTTGACCAGGCCCATACCGACAGCTTCATTGCCGGTAAGGATAGGGATGCTCTTTTGTTGAATGGGCTCGATCCTGCGCGCTTCTTCCGCCGCATCATATCCGCGCCTGGCGAGTTTGAGGTTAAGCTCTGTCTCTCTTGTTATGCTTTTTCTTAAAACCGCTTCCAATACGTCCCATGCTATGCCCGCGGTTTTCGCGAAACATCCTATTATGCAGGAATTGCGCATTATAGGTTCGGCCTTCTCTTCTTTCGCTATCTTGGTAATAGAAAATCCGCGGCCGTCCGCTTTAACGGTGTCCGCATCGTATATTATTATCGAATCATCTTTTAATCTGTCTTTATGGGACGTTACGCAATCCTGGTTTAAGGCGAGTATGAAATCTACTTTATTCCTGTGGGTTTCTACTTTATCCTTAGAGGCCCGGATAATAGAAAAGTTGTGGCCTCCCCTTATGAGAGAAGGGTAATCGAAATAGACATAGGTACGATAACCTATGGTATTAAATAGCTGCGCTATTATAGAGCCGGCCTGATTTATGCCCTCGCCGGCTTTTCCGCCTATGAGAATTGAGTATTCGGCCATCGCTCCTCCCCCCCATACTTTAATTCACTATAAATCATTAGTCAAGAGGAAAAAGCTGACGGGTTGGAAAGTGTTTCTACGGTACTAGTTGTACAACATATCTTGCGATCGCTTCTGTTTGAAATACCCCCTCTGCCGTCGTACTGAAACTAAAACTACGCACGCTTCCGTCCGAATAAAGGCCGTTAAAAGCATTATTATGGAACAAAAATGAATCGAATATTAATACGCGGCGCGGATATTGATGGAGCAGGCAGCCATCTGAAAAAGCCGGCCCGCTACCCTGTTTATAAACCCATGAATAAGAACTAGAGGCGTTGGGTGGTATCGGATCTTTCTTAAGGTTCAGGGGAGATTGGACATCGCCGGCTAATGCTTTATCGGAAGGGCAAAGATAAATAGAGGGGTCATCCGCATAATCCGGCCAATAGGCACCGATTTGGGTTTGCTTTCTAGCCACTACAATCGCAGGTTGAGACAACCAATATGCGATACCGCCGGGAAGTATAATACCAACGCCGCTTGGAATTGTAGAAAGATCCAGCCATACTCCCGCGTGGTCATCCGAGTACATCTGCATAGCTATCCCTAATTGCCGCAAATTATTAATACAAGCCGCCTTCCGCGCAGCTCCCCGCGCCTTGCCGAGTGCAGAAGAAACCATTAACATGACTATTCCTATTATGGCGATAACAACTAAAAGCTCTACTAACGTAAAAGCTCTTTCAGGTTTACGCCCTTTGCTGTTCATAAGCTTACTCCTGTTCCAAAGTGATCCGTTTCTTATTACCCCTACTCCAAATTATACTCCTAGACATAAAAAATCCCAAGCAAAATAAACCTGGAAATGTGCAAAATAAAAAAGGCGGCTGAAAAACCAGCCGCCTTTGTAGCAATGTGGCTTTATTCCGCCACCGGGAAGCCTTCGTTGATAATTGCCGGGGGGCACCAGATGCTGGCATAGGGATATGTTACTTTTATAAGGCGGTTATTGGTGTCTTCCAGGAATTCGAATTCAAGATTAAGGATGGTCCTGTCAAGGCCGGAATGCATGGTCCATGGGAGATAATATGTATCAGACTGTATTAATTGCTCTCCGGGATCCATATAAGGCGGCGATATATAGTTGTCATAAAGCAGCTCTTCCGGTGCGCCGGGCAGTATTGCTTCGCCGTACGCCTGATAATATGCCTGAGTAGTGGTAATGTTCAGATTTTCGATATAGTCGGGGTAATTGCCGGAAGTATTGGTATTATTGGTGAGTGTTATATCCTGATACATCGTCGTACCTATATAATAGGCCGGATAGCCATCCCTGTCAATAAAGGCGTAATTGTCATACACGAAACTGTAACTTAACGGCCATTTTTCGGCCATGCAATCTATGCCGCCGTCTTTCGGCTCCCAAGGTGGTGACATTTCGTCTCGAGGTGTGGGCGGTGGTATGGTATCTGCCAGCCAGGCTTTGCCTTTGCCTTGATATAAAGGATCAAGGTATATATTTTTAGAGGAATGGTTCATGAGTTCCCAGAGATAGCCGTTATTGGGCTGGATGTTATTTTGTCTTGCATATTGAAGTTGGAGAGCGAGTAAACCTGCGGCATGAGGGGTAGAAACAGATGTCCCCCAAGTCCACCATGCACTGTTATCAGGATGAATACTATAAACATGGGCGCCCGGAGCTACTATATCAACACCGCCATTCGAACTATATCCCAGATAATCATAAATTGTCTGATCTTCAGCATGTGCTCCTACAGAAATCACGTTTGCAAAAGCAGCTGGATAGCTAGAATGATTATAACCTCTATTCCCCGAAGCTGCTACTAAAACAACGCCTGCATTATAAGCATTATTGCATACAGCTTCGAATTCTTGTTTAATAAATGGCCAAAGAGGATTACCTGCTTGATCCTCATCATATACGCCCAAACTCATCGAGATTATATCTGCCTTGTGTGGTTCGGTGGAAGCCCACTCAATAGCAGACATAACATCGCTAACCAGTGCAGTAGATATATTTGCTCCCTGTGCAACTCTCAAAGCATAGTAATTTGCATTATATGCCACACCTACCACTTTATAAGCACCTGCGCCTACTGCTAACGCGGCAACTTCAGTACCATGCGCTTCATCAGCAGCTGGATTGATGGGGTCACCATCATCATCTACAAAATCATATCCTCCCAGACATTTAAAGCCGGGGCCCATACCGCCGCCCAGATCTGCTACCATATAATTTATACCTGTATCAATAATTGCGATTTTTATTCCCGTACCGTCCAAGTCATATCTATCCCAGGCAGCTTTGGAGTTTAAGCCGGCTTCCAGATTGTTCCATCTCACTGTGGCAGGGCCGGAATACATGAGATTTATTCCTTCATTTACAGCTATTTCCGTATCGCTAAGCGCGGTAACATAAACATTCCTTGCCGCATCAAGCTTGGCCATATATATCTTCAGGGCTGCTTTTTGCCTTGCGTTACACAGACTGATGAGTCTCTGATATATCTTTTTAAGCTTGATTGGGGCGGCGTTATGCAGGGCCGTGAGCCTTCTCATTTGCACAAGATATGACCTGAGCGACTGGAGATATTCCTGTAATGCCTCCTGCCTTGCCGCATTCTGCGCCGCTCTTATCTTCCTGAGGTATTCTCTCTTGAGACGGTTAAATTCTCTTAACTCCTGGGGATCGCGCTCTTCGGAACCGGGCTGAGATTTAACGATGGTGTCAGGGGATATACTTTTGACGGATGGTTCATTCTTAAATGCCTCTATATTTGCCTCGGGAATCTCGCATACAAGGGCTTTAATAGTGGTAAAGACACGGATCAGCTTGCCACTATACTTATCAACTAAGGAAGAATCTACAGTCGCATCATCTTTAAATGAAACTATGACACGTTCTTTGCCCTGTGCATATAGTTCATCAAGATATGTCTCAGCGGGTGATTTTTGGTCTGCGGCAAGGGTGGAAGATAAGTTTATAAAGGAGGTTAATAAAAACAGGCATAAAAATACCGTTGTACGCGGTTTCATTGGGAACCCCCTCTTTATTTCTTCCTTTTGGTTGGCATAATAAATCTACCACACCTTGCGGATTATGTCAAGAGGAAAACCGCATATTTTTTAAAAACCTATGTTGACTAGTTCCGGTGGGCACCAGATGCTGGCGTAGGGATATGTTACTTTGATGCGGCGGTTATTTACGTCGTCGGAAAATTCGAATTCGAGATCAAGTATTATTCTATTAAGGCCGGGATGCGAGCTCACGGGAATATGATATGTGTCGGATACAACCGTATCATCTCCGTAATATAACGAGTACGGCGGCACAAACTGTCGCGGGAATATCTCTATCGCTGCCTCGGGCATTGTAACCTCATCGTACGCCTGATAATATGCCTGAGTCGTGGTGACATCAAGATTTTCAATATAACTGTTGAAGTACCCGAATACGTCCACATTTGTGAGTTTTATATCATAGTACATGGTTCCCCCTATATAATAGGCAGGATAACCATCGTCATCTATAAACAGATAATTGGAATACGTAATCTCATATGATAAAGGCCATTTGTCGGCTATGCAATCTATGCCGCCTTTCGGCTCCATAGGCGGCATCATCATCGTAGCTGTCTGAAGTGGCGCTGACAGATCTATGAAATCGACATAAATATCGCTATCCGTTACCGTCATAGTAGCGGTAGTATTTGCCGCCCAAGTCCTACCTTTGCCTTCATATACAGGATCAATCCATAGAGGCTGCGCCGAATGGTTCATGAGTTCCCAGAGGTAACCGTTATTGGTCTGCATGTTATATTGTCTTGCGTATTGAAGCTCTAGAGCGAGTAAGCCTGCGGCGTGAGGGGTAGAAAATGATGTACCCGATATTAGCCAAGCTGTATTATCAGGATGAATGGAATAAACAAGCTTGCCGGGCGCTACAAGATCGACACCGCCATTAGAGCCGCCTTCGGTAAAAGTTGCTATAGTCTGCTCTTGTGTATGCGCTCCAACAGAAACAACATTTGCAAAAGCAGCGGGATAGGCAGAATGATCATATCCTCTGTTTCCTGAGCTGGCTACAAGTATAACACCTGCATTATAAGCATTATTACATACGGCTTCGAATTCTGCTTTTTCATACCCCCACAAAGGATTGCCTGTTTGATCCTCATCATATACGCCCAAACTCATCGAGATTATATCTGCCTTATGCGGCTCGGTGGAGGCCCATTCAATACCTGCCATAATATCACTAAGTAAGCCTGTAGGGGAAGGATCGTTTGGCCCTTCTAGTACTCTTAAAGCATAATAATTTACATTATATGCCACACCGATTATTTTATTGACTCCTGTGCCTACTGCCAACGCGGCAACTTCAGTACCATGTACTTCATCAGCAGCTGGATTGATGGGGTCATTATCATCATCTACAAAATCATATCCTCCCAGACATTTAAAACCCGGACCTATGCCACCACCAAGATCTGCTACCATATAATTTATGCCCGTGTCAATAAACGCGATTTTTACTCCTGTACCGTCCAGATTATATCTATCCCAGGCAGCTTTAGAGTTTAAACCGTATTCCAGATTGTTCCATCTCACTGTGGCAGGTCCGATATACAAAAGGTTTATGCCTTCATTTACTGCTACCTCTGTATCATTAAACGCAGCGGCATAGACATTCTTTGCCGCGTCAAGCTTAGCCATATATATCTTCAGGGCTTCTCTTTGCTTTGCGTTACATTCGTTGATTGACCTCTGATACCTTAAGACATCAAAGCTATATCTTCTCTTTTCAAATGGCGTTTTTGCTTTTTTGAGCTTAATTAAGGCGGTGTTACGTAGAGTCGTGAACTTTCTAATTTCAACAAGGTACGACCTGAGCGACTGGAGATATTCCTTTAATGCCTTCTGCCGCGCCGCATTCTGCGCCGCTCTTATCTTCCTGAGGTATTCCTTCTTGAGCCGGTTAAATTCTTTTAATTCCTGAGGCTCGCGCTGTTCGTCGTCATACTGGGATTTAACAATGGTATCAGAAGATACGTTTTTAACGGATGGTTCATTCTTAAACGCTTCTATATTTGCTTCAGGAATCTCGCATACAAGGGCTTTAATAGTGGTAAAGACGCGGATTAGCTTCCCATCGTACTTATCAACTAACGAAGAATCTACAATCGCATCATCTTTAAATGAAACTATGACACGTTCTTTACCCTGTGCATGTAGTTCATCAAGATATGTCTCAGCGGGTGATTTTTGGTCTGCGGCAAGGGCGAGAACCGGGATGACCAGACATAAAATGAAGATAAATGAAGTAAAAATATAGCTTTTCATTGAATTTACCTCCATTTTAAAAACTGTCTAATCTTACTTTTTTGTGGTATAACTTAGGTACTTTAAGTATACCATACATTTATGCCGGTGTCAATAGCAGCTTAAAAACTTAGCTGCCCACCTTTGGTGAGCAGCTATAGGACCGCGGGTAGCGGTGAGATTATCTAAGGAACAGGTATTTCAGGTATTTCGATGTCTCCTGTTGTAGAGCCTGTAACTAATGCGGACAACTGCGCCTCACCATAAGAAAACACATGCCCATCCGCAAAAACAATTACTGTCCTGTTATCATGCCTAAATGCAATATCGGTGTCCTTAATTTCGGCTTTATCCTTTATCCCCGCCTGATCGCTTTCCAGATACAGGATCAATTCCGACGACAGGCCATTTAGCCCTGCCGGCAGCAAGGATGCGGGTGTATATTGCCACGCCGTGTACGAGGGCTTGGCAATACCCACCCCTGATCTCGTGTCCCGGGGACACTTATAAATGTTTACTTCATTCTGAGCGTAAGCAGAGGTGTCGGGAACGTCAGGAATAACCGAACCGTGATCATCGGCATACATGAACGCAGCCATCGTTAGCTGTTTCATATTGTTTATGCAGCTGGCTATGCTGGCCCTTTCGCGGGTGCTCGATATGGCGGGCGCTAGTATGGCTATCAGGACGCCCATGATTGCGATAACAACCAGAAGTTCTATTAATGTAAATCCTTTAGTTCTTTTCATTGCCCTCACCCTCTTTCTATATCTTTCCTTTGTAACCAAGTTAGTATATCACAAAGCAGGCAGTTTGTCAAGGGCATGACTTATTAAAAAATCTTTAGGAAGCTTATGGCGGGAAAAACTGTTCGCAACTCTTTTATTCACAGCATATTACAAATATCTAAATATCTATAATTCCTTACTGCAATATTAAAAATATTTTTGGAAAATAGGCTCAAATCCCTGTTTGGGTTGGAATCGCTAATTCTTCGCCAGCCAATCTACGGCCTGTTTGATTACGGCATCAGGCGGCCAATCGTGTCCGCCGGGAAATATTTTTAATTCCGTTTTAACGCCTTTTTTCTGCAAGTCATCACGAACCTTCTTGACTTCATTGATATTGGAATCGGCTTCCCCTACGCAGCTGTAAACCGCCACCTTCTTGGATACGCTCCCCTGCCCAAGCCCGGCCCCGCACGCAATGACACCCCTAAACTTTGCCGGGTTATTGTACGCTATTGTATACGACATGCGCGCACCTCCGGAAAAACCGCAGGCGTAATATTTTTTATCATCGGTCTTATACCGTTTCGGTATATCTCTGAGCATTGCCGATTGCGCGCTCAGAATGGGCTCCCATGGACCGTTTTGGGCATTGAGTGATCCCACAACGATCCAGCCGTATTTTTCTGCCGCAAAAGCAAATCTTCTGACTGCCCCGTTGCCGTCGCCGCCGGGATCAAAACAAAAGAGAACCGGATATTTGTTTTTTTCGTTATAACCGGCCGGCAGGCACGCCGCATAAGAATGTTTGCCGTCTTCGCATTGAACAGTAGTTATTGCGCCGGGTTTGTGCTGGGGCACTTGCTGCGCGGCGGGTTGGGCCGGCGTTTTCGGCTGGGTTTGCGTCTTCTGTGGCATGACTGGCTGAGGTTTTGGCGTATCGGGCACAGAAGGCTGTTTGACCTCTGTTTTTAGTGCACCTTTTTCTTCTTCCCACTTTTCTTTGAGCGCTTTATTACGCTCATCGGTTGCTTTGTCTATAGATTCGACATCGTTTCTGTTTAATTTTACCTCGCCGAATTTAATCTCTATTGTCAATTTTTCGCTGGTTTCACTCCGTACTATGCCTTCTATCTTTCCGCCGGATTTAAGTTTTATAACGTCGGCACGAACGCTTAAAATGGAAGAAGCTGAAACCAGTAAGATTAAGCATAATCTTAGAGTTATTTTTTGCGTGTTTAACAGAAGTATCATCCAGCCAAATCCTTCAAAGTCGAAAGCGCGGCTTTATAATTCGGATGAGAACTTAATTCCGGTACATACTCGACATATTTAACCGTACCGGTTTTATCTATTATAAATATGGCCCTTGCCAGAAGCCGCAATTCTTTTATCAAAACACCGTATTTCAGGCCGAAGTCGGCATCGCGATGGTCCGAAAATGTCTTAACGGTATCGATGTCATTATCCTGGCAGAATCTTTTTTGCGCAAACGGCAGGTCCATCGAGATGAATATAATAACGACGTCCTTGGATATACCTGCCGCTTCTTTATTGAAGTTATGGATCTCCGCGTCGCACACCGGAGTATCCAGAGATGGAACCGAAGCTATCAACCTTATTTTACCGTCATATTCTCCGGATTTTACCTCTTTCAGATTATTGTCAAGGACTACAAAATCAGGCGCGCGTTGCCCTGCTCTCAGCTCTTCGCCTGACAGCGTAACCGGACTCCCTTTGACTTTAACGACATTTTTTCTTTCCATATAGCCCTTCTTTCTTAAGTATTATTGCGGTTGGGCAGTTTAGCGTCGTGCCCGGGACCGATTACAGCAACCTTCTTTACAATGTGCTACCGCTCTGAGCATCCATTTTCTGGTAAACATTTTTATGCTCTCCTTTCTCTTTTTCTGTACCTTTTTAGTAATAAAGAATTACTCACGACCGAAACGGAACTAAACGCCATAGCTGCGCCCGCGATCATCGGATTAAGTAAAAATCCGGTTACGGGATACAGAATGCCCGCCGCTATGGGAATACCTATTACATTATAAAAAAATGCCCAAAAAAGATTCTGCTTAATTTTCTTCAATACATAACGCGACAAATCTAAAGCCGTCGCGACGCCCCCTATGTCGTCTCCCATTAAAATCACATCGCCCGACTCTATGGCTATGTCCGTCCCTTTGCCTATGGCAATACCTATATCCGCCTGCGTTAACGCCGGCGCATCGTTTATGCCGTCGCCGACCATGGCCACCTTCCGCCCTTCGGCCTGAATCTTCTTAATCTCTGCCGCTTTATCTCTGGGCAGAATTTCTGCCAGGACGTTTTCAATTCCGGCTTCTCCGGCTATGGCTTCCGCAGTCCGTTTATTATCACCCGTTATCATTATAACTTTCTTGCCCATCTTTTTCAGGTCGATAACCGCATCCTTGGAATGCGCCTTTAAAGTGTCGGCGGCTCCTATAACACCTATAAGTTTATCATAATTTGCAATAAGAACGGCTGTCTTTCCTCCGCTTTCCAGCCTGCTTAAATCCACCTCGGCCCCTTTAGTGTCAATGCCCTTTTTCAGCATAAATCTTGTGTTGCCCAATAAGTATCCGGCGCCGCCTATCTTCGCACTTATGCCCATTCCGGTTACAGATTCGAAGTCTCCGGCTTCGCGTATGACGATTTTTCTTTCTTCCGCCTTTTTTAAAATGGCGCTCCCCAGAGGATGTTCCGATCTCTTTTCAAGAGATGCCGCTATCGACAGAACTTCATCATCTTTTACGCCATAAGCTACGATATCCGTCACTTCCGGCCGGCCTGTCGTCAATGTCCCGGTTTTGTCAAAAACTATCGTGTCGATTTGCCGGGCTATCTGAAGTGCCTGGGCGTTTTTTATCAATATGCCGTTTTCGACGGCTACGCCCATTCCTACGATAATGGCTGTCGGCGTCGCCAGCCCCAAGGCACATGGGCAGGCAATGATCAACACTGTTATAAAGGTAGTAAGCGCGAAAAAAAGGCCCTTTCCTAATATTAACCAGAAAATAAAAGTCGTGATTCCTATAACGGCTACCGCCGGCACAAAATAAGATGCTACAATATCGGCCAGGTCCTGTATGGGCGCCTTCGAATTCTGGGCCTCATCGACTAGCCGTATAATCCCTGCCAGCACTGTTTCTTTTCCTACTTTCGTCGCTTTGAACTTAAACGTGCCTGTCTTGTTTATGGTAGCGCCTGTTACCCGGCTGCCGGCGAATTTTTCTACCGGAATGCTTTCTCCCGTAATCATCGATTCATCTACGCTGGAATTTCCGTCTATAACCACACCGTCGACCGGAATTTTCTGCCCGGGCTTTACTATTACGATGTCTCCTGCCATCACTTCGGCAACCGAAATCTCCTCTTCCTTGCCGTTTCTTATTACTATAGCGGTTTTCGGGGTAAGCCCTATCAGCTTCTTTATGGCTTCCGAGGTCTTTCCCCTGGCAATGGCCTCCAGGGTTTTACCTAATAATATAAAAACGATAAGAAAGCCCGCCACTTCATAATAAAGATCTTTTACCCCGAAGGCTTTATTTCCCGTCCATATGTTTATGGATACGTACAAACTGTAAAGATAGGCCGCGCCCACCCCTAAAGCAACAAGCGTATCCATATTAGGCGCGCGATATCTGACTACAGCCGTAACGCCTCTTGTAAAAAATTGGTAGCCGGTAAGAATGATAAGGGTTGCGAGAACAAGCTGGATCAGGGGCATATTTTTTTCTGCCATCGCGAAATACATGAGCGGCAATGACAAAATAAATGCGGTTATAAATTTTATCTTCAGGATTTTTATATCTTTTTCGCGGGCTTCTTTTTCCGCGTCCTCGGCCGCTTCTTTTATGTCAAACGGCCTGTAGCCGGCGTTTTTTATGATGTTTTTGATCTGCTCTAAATCGGTTTTGGCGGGATCATATTCGATGAATGCTTTTTCGCCGGCAAAATTTACACGCGCGGCAGACACACCTTCTGTTTTTTTCAGGGCGTTTTCTACAGTCAGGGCGCAGCTCGTGCAGTCCATGCCGCCTACTCCGACTGTCTCTTTGTTAATTTTATTTTTAACGGGAATTTTATCCGCCATGATGCACCTTATATCCGTATGGTTTCCAGTTCCTTTTCAGGCATAGGCAGGACTTCTACATGTGTGGATTTTTTTTCGTTGAATACCTTGTGCGCTATCTCCAGCCGGTCTAAAGCGGAAGCATTCGAATCTTTATCGCTGTATCTGGCTATTATCCCGGATGCGGTCAATATATCGCCCTCGCCAAAAACGCCTCTACCTAATCCTGTGGGCCCTTTTCTTTTTACGGGGTAGAAAAATATATCTCCGTCGGCGGCCAGCTTCAGCAGCCGGCCGTTTTCCTCTTTATCTCTTCCTACCGCGAGTACCGCTTCTTTCGTAATTCGAAAAAGCCGCCCCACTTTCAGGAGATTTACATCGCTGACACTGAAATCGGGCTTGTACTGCATCAGATCTCTCATCCGGTTTGCGAAGCCGGGATCTGTCAGGAGGCAGCCTCCTGCGGGGGTCGGATATTTATTAATACCGAACTGCCTGGCTAATTCGATCTGCGGTTTGCGCGAGCGGCCTTCTATGGCAAGCAATTTTTCTCTGTCAACCCAGCCTTTTTGCTCCGGAATCGTCGGCTCCAGCAATTTTGCCGAAAGAGGCCGGAGTATAAGGCCGTTCATTCCGCTTTCTTTTTCCACGATCCGCAAAGCGGGCTTTTTCTGGGACATGGGCCGCTCGCCCAGCACTTCCCCGGTAATGAGAAAAGACGCGCCCGTCTCGCGCATGTATTCACCGGCTTTTTTAAACATGAAGGCGTGGCAATCTATGCAGGGATTAACATTGCTTCCGTAACCGTGTTTAGGGTTTTTTATTATCCCAAACAGGTCTTCGCTTATATCCAATATTCTGAGGTGCACGCCGAGAACGCCCGCGGTGGTTTCGATGGGGGCGCTGTCTCTCTGATTTTCGTGGAACACGCTTGTAAAATGAACGGCTTCTATCTCCACGCCCTGCATGGAGACAACCTTTACGGCTAATATACTGTCCAGCCCTCCCGATAAAAGCGCTATAGCCTTCATGCCGTTACCCCGCAGAT
>JAQUMG010000034.1 GCA_028718265.1 Candidatus Omnitrophota bacterium | reverse complement strand
GGTCCATAGGGTACGGAGATGGTAATTCTGACTCCGGCACGGGTAATCCTCCCTCAACAAAAACTCACACCTATACAAGCGGAGGTACTTATATCGCAGCTTTGGGAGTATCGGATAATGATCTCGGAGTCGCCGCTGATACAGAAACAATAACTGTAAATCAGCCGCCTACTTGCTCCATATCTTCAAGTCCTAGTTCAGGGACTGTGCCTTTAACCGTAACATTTTCCTTAAGCGCAAGCGATTCCGACGGCTCTATTGCCGGTTGGGTTCTGGATGTGAACGGAGACGGGAACGCGGATTACTCAGGCATAGGCGCCCCGCCGTCAACAAAAACTCACACCTATACAAGCGCAGGAACGTACAACATCATATTTATAGTCAAGGATGACAAAAATGTATCCTCCTTGCCTGTTTTAGATACGGTAACTGTAAATCAGCCGCCTGCCTGTTCCTTATCCGCAGATGTTACTTCGGGAAAAATACCGCTTACCGTTACCTTTACAATGAGCGCAAGCGATTCCGACGGCTCTATTACCGGTTGGGTATTGGATGTCAACGGAGACAGTAATGCGGATTACTCGGGCATAGGCGCACCTCCTTCCTCGCAGACGCACATTTATAATACTGCCGGCGAGTATAGCGTTGTCCTTATAGTGTCGGACAATAACGGCGCTACCACTTACGCCAATACGACAATAAACGCCAACACGCCGAATATTGCAGCAAAGATCGATAGCTATACCCCTGCTAGTCAGGTGATCGTAGAAGTAGGCAACTCTACTACTCTAAGCGTTACATTCACCAATACAGGAGATACGGAATGGAAATTTATTGCCGGCGCAAGCGTGTGGGATTCCGCCGGAAATTTAGTAGCCGATTATGAAAAAACACTAGATACCGCTCTTCAGCCGGATTCCCAAACTACCGTAAGCTGGACTCATGCTGTAGATGCCGCGGGAGATTACAAAGTTCAGTTTGGTGTCTGGAAGGTCAAGCCGTACATATCCGAGAATCTCCTGGATAAGGAGCCCAGCCCGTCGCAAGTATTGATAGTCGGTGCACCTGCGTCAACCATAGTCATTACTGCTCCTTTAAAAATAACTCCGGAGAAGGATCAATATTACGTAGGAGATGCGTTAACTGCTCAATTTACTGTTAAAAATATTGGAACAGCCCCTGTTACCCTTGATGTATTGACAGTTGGCGGTCGGGATCCAAATGATATAGTTATTGATTTTTGGTGGCAAAGAAATATTACCCTTTACCCAAATAGCCCATATACTTACACAGGAAAAATTCTTACTTTGCCTCACAAAGAGGGAAATTATCATTTCTTCTGTACTTATAAAACACAAGAAGGCCATTGGAATCCAAACATCAATTTGGGAGATGGGTTAACTGACAAGGATAGAATAAAGGATATTACGGTTCTTGCAAAATATTATCTCTCAAGTGTTCCTCTTATAGACAGAGGCGGGATAATAATACCAAAAGAAATCTTTCCGGCAGCTAATGGCAAGATGATGCCAGTCTATGTACCTTCAGTAATCGATGGTTCTAACATTATAAGAGAGGATGATAATTGGATAACAGTGAGAGATGATATAATAAAAACAGATTCGAATTTCTCATGGGAAGGATTTCTTACTGGTTTTATGACGGGATTGGGACGCGTAGATACGCCCCAGCAGGCACTGTTTGAGACGATAATGACTTTGATCAGTTCATCCATTAATGCTGGTTCATCCGCTGAATATAAAATAACCATACAACAAAAAGGTTCGGAAGAAAATTTCAGAGCAATAGTCCAGCAAGCAGAACATCCTTCTGCTGTAGGGGATCTTGCCGGAATTGAAGATATATGTGTTCTTAATCCACTCGAAAATCTTACTTCTCCGAAATATCGTTCTTCAAAAGATATTGCAGAAGCATTTCATCTGGACCCCTCCCCGGACAATTTTAGTTATTTTGTATACATGTCAATCGATTCTTTGCACGAAAATGATGAATATCTATATTATCTATCTGTGGCTAGTGATAATAGGATTATTCTAACGCCGAAGATATATCCAAATGATAATATAAAAATAATGCTTGCGTCTAATTTTAATCCGTTTAATCATGAAACAGTTGCAGAACTAACCGGGGATGGATTTATAAGTTTATCGGGGGCTTCACTTGATGATAAGACCTCCAAATCTATTTTAAGGATATTGGCTCCAATATATTTAGTATCAAAATCGGCGGTTACAGTTCAGGAACATAGTTCAGGTGAACTTAGAGTTTATGATTCTCAAGGAAATGTTACCGGAATAGTAAATGGAGAAATAAAAGAAGAAATTCCAAATTCAATATATGATAATGAGAGCAAAACAGTCACTGCATTCGACGCATCAGTTTTTTACTATTATAAAATAGTAGGTACGGATGAAGGAGCATATGGATTGACGATAGACTCTATTGAAAAGGAGACAAGTGATGAATTTGTTGCCAGCAACATACCTACGTTACATAATGCAGTCCATCAATATGTCATTGACTGGAATGCTCTTTCTCAGGCCGAAAAAGGAACCAATCTTAAAGTAGACTCTGAAGGCGATGGCGTATTTGAAAGAACCATCACTACGGGAAATGAGCTTACCCGGGATGAATTTTTATCAGGTAGTATACCTGAGAACAGCAACCCGTTCGTAATTAGTGTTTATCCGTCTTCAGGAGGCTCTTGCTCTAACAAGAAAATATTGTTTACTACTACCTATTTAGATTTAGATAGCTGGCAGAATATCAAAGAAGTTTACTTATTAATAAATACCGAAGTAAACGGCGCGAACTGTTTCTATGGATATTATAACCAGAATGAAGATAAATTCTATCTAAGAAATGATGGTGACACTGATTGGTTAAGTCCCGATTCAAACAACATCATCCAGAATTCTTACGCCAAATTAGACTGCGCAAAGACTGCCATCTCAGGCTCGGACGATACCTTAATTATTACATGGGCTATAACATTTAAAGATGCATTTTTAGGCAAGACTTACAATACCTACCTTAAAGCTAAAGATGATGCAGGTGCTGTAACAGATTGGCAGGAGAAAGGGACCTATTTGATAGATACAGGTCTGATGGATACCGGCTGGGAATCATCAAGGGCAGAAGGGGAAGATTATAATGATTGGATAGAACCTTTTAATGCCTATAATAGCGACAATCTGTATGCTCACCATTCTAATACTTCTCCCGATGGAGTCGGCGTGGAGCTTTCCTGGGACGGCGGCGTTTCCTATACGTCAGCGGGAAAGACCGCCCCGTTCAGCGAATCTGAGGAGACCTATATTTTGGGGGCAAGTAATGACACATGGGGAAGGATCTGGTCGAGCTCAGAGTTGAATAACGCCAATTTCAGATTGCGGATTAGTGACGGGGTTGCCTATCAAGACTATTATAATTTTGATTTTAATTTGCCTGACGGCGCAGTTATCAGAGGAATAGAAGTTCCCTTAGAAGGATATTGTGATGCTGCAAATGACTATGTCGACCAGCTCAAAGTAAAAGTTTATACCGATTATATCTATATTCCTCTGTCGTCGCCTATTGCTTATTTTACCGCTAGTCCTAAAACCGGAAAAAGCCCCTTAACAGTGCAATTTAACAATGAGTCGGTAGGCGAGATTACTGATTACTTATGGGATTTCGGAGACGGCTCAAGCAGTTCCGGCGAGTCACCCTCCCACACGTATAATGACGTCGGCACCTATACGGTGAAGCTGACGGCGAACTGGCCCGGCGGAAGCGATGAAATTATAAAGACGGATTATATCACCGTAGAAGCGGATATCATTGTTTCTCCGGGCGAATCAATACAGGATGCCGTAAATAATTCTTCAGACGGCGATATAATATGCGTGCGCGAAGGCAGCTACGTCGAGAATATTAATGCGGAAGGCAAGACCAATCTGCGTATTAAAGGCGAGGATATATCAGGTACCGTTATACGGGGCAGCATTTCATGTGTGGACTCGGATCTTTCGGTAGAACATATGTCGATATTATACGGCGATAGCGAAGAACTTACTTATAGTGACCTTTGCATTATGAAAGATGCCGGAGTAACAGCTGTAAACTCAAATGTTACAGTCAAAGATTGCCTTATCATGCCAGACCCGGATATATTCGGTATAGCTAAGTCAGGCAAAGGCATCCAGATATGGAACCTGTATGGCAATCCTGAGATAGCACCCATAATCGAGAACAATTTAATACTTAATGCCGATATGGGAATGTATCTTTTCTCCCAGGTTTTTAGCGGCGTAATTTCAGGCCGGATTAAAAACAATACTCTCGTTGCGAATAATTGCGGTATATTATTGAGAATGCATAAGGAAAATCCAGTTATCCAGAATAATATCATAACGAATTCGGCCGATTCCGGAGTATATATGACCTATGAAGACGGTGCATTGCTCAATAAGAGGATATCCGATATCTTAGGTAACGACTTCTTCAATAATACCCATAATGTATGGTGCGACGCGGCACAAGAAGAACTTACGCCGCTACCCGATCAAACCACCGAACAGCAGGGTAACTTGTACGAAGATCCGGAATTAGGTGCTGATTATATCCCGCAGAATCCGGCCTGCGGAGATAAAGGCTGTGTACTTCAGTAAACTAACCAAGCTGACCCGCCTCCAAAAGCATTGTCTATACTCCTATCAGACCAGTTTCTTGTTGACCATAGCTACCGGATATGCTAAATTATATCTTCAACAATATAATTAGACCAATATATGAAAAAGATATGTATAATAGGCGATGGCGGGTGGGGAACGGCACTTTCGGTAGCGCTTTCCGGAAAAGGGCTTGAGGTATCGCTTTGGGGAGTTTTTAAGGATTATATAGAATCGGTAGCGAAGACAAGAGAAAACGTAAAATTCCTGAAAGGCATAAAGATCCCGCAAAATGTAAATATAACGGCATCATTAGATGAGGCTATCGATAAATCGGACGTTGTTATTCTGGCAGTACCTTCGAAATACTTCCGCAGCATATCGGAACGGGTAAAGAAAGCCGCCAAAAGCGACGCGATTTATATCTCGGTAACAAAAGGCATAGAAGACGATACCTTAATGCGGATGTCCGAGATCGTCAGTGATGTTCTCGGTAAAGATAAAAAAGTCGTTGCCATATCCGGGCCCAGCATAGCCATCGAGGTAGCGAAGGGTCTGCCTACCACTTTGGTAGCGGCGTCTCCGGACATAACTCTGGCAAATAAGGCGCAGGATATGCTTATGTGCACCGCATTAAGAGTTTATACGACTACCGACATAATAGGAGTCGAGCTGGGGGGCTCTTTAAAAAATATAATAGCAATTGCGGCCGGGATGTCCGACAGCTTAGGTTTCGGCACTAATACGAAAGCTGCGATTCTGACGAGAGGCCTCGCCGAAATAACAAGGCTCGGCGTAGCTATGGGGGCGAAGCAGGAGACATTTGCAGGATTAAGCGGAATAGGCGATCTTGTAACGACCTGTATAAGCCCTTACAGCAGAAACAGATGGTTCGGTGAAATGCTCGGTTCGGGTAAGAAGGCAAAGGATGTCGTAGCCCAGACGGAGATGGTGGTAGAAGGGGTGACGACGACAAAATCGGCTTATGAACTTGCGAGGAAATATAATGTAGATATGCCGATAACGAGCGAAGTTTATGAAATCATTTATAACGAAAAATCTCCGAAAAATGTAGTCAGAGATCTGATGCTCAGGAGTGCAAAACCTGAGGTGTATTGAGGTAGTTCCGAAAACACTCTTGCTCATCGCGTTTTCGGAATCAATTCGTACTCATAACTTACGCTTCCTTTGGTCGCGTAAGTTATGTACTCATTGGCGGGGCGTAGCGCAGTTTGGTTTAGCGCGCTTGCTTGGGGTGCAAGAGGTCACCAGTTCGAATCTGGTCGCCCCGACCACATTACGAAAGGTCAATATGAAAACCGTAAAAATAGGGATGATAGGTTTTGGTACTATCGGAACCGGTGTCGCAAAAGCGCTGATGACCAGAGGCGCTTTTATGAAGAATAAAAAAGGCATATCGCTTAACCTTGTGCGGATAGCCGACAAGGATCTTAAAAGAAAAAGAGCGGTCAGGGTTCCCGGGTCCAAACTTACCGGCGACGTTAAAAAGATCCTGAAAGATCCGTCGATAGACATTGTGGTGGAACTTGTCGGAGGGATACATCCTGCAAAAGAATTTGTGCTTAAAGCGCTTGCCGGCGGAAAACACGTCGTTACCGCCAATAAAGCTCTTCTGGCCGATTCCGGAAAAGAAATATTCGAAGCCGCCAGAAGGAACTGCGTCACCGTGAAATTCGGAGCGAGCGTCGGCGGCGGCATTCCTGTCATAAAATGCCTTGGAGATGATTTCATAGCAAATAAAATACAGGCGATTTACGGGATAATAAACGGCACCTCCAATTATATATTGTCAAAAATGGAAGAAGAGGGGAAAGCCTTTAAAAGTGCACTTAAAGATGCGCAGGCGTTAGGTATAGCGGAAAAAAATCCGGTCCTTGATATAAGCGGCATGGATTCGGCGCATAAGATTGCAATTTTAACGCTGCTGGGATTCGGGAAATATGTCGATCTAAAGGATATATTTGTAGAAGGCATCGAAAACGTGGAATTATGCGACATACAATATGCGAAAGAGATGGGATATGCCATTAAACTTCTTGCTATCGCCAAAGCGGATGGCGGAAAGCTTGATGTGCGCGTTCACCCGACCCTGCTTTCCTCGCGGCATCTTTTGGCCGGAGTAAGAGGCGCCGAGAACGCGGTTTATATAAAAGGGGATCTGATAGGAGAAAGTCTTTTGTACGGAGAAGGGGCCGGCGAAAATGCAACCTCGAGCACCGTCATTTCGGATATAATGGACATTGCCGAATACGTTTCAAGGGATAAAGAGATGATACTTCCTAAATTGGATTTCAATTCCGGTATAAAAGTGATGAAGCAGATAGGCATGGTAAAAAGTAAATACTACATAAGGCTCATGGCCGTGGATAAACCCGGCGTCCTGGCATCGATTGCCGGCGTCCTGGCTGATTTCAGAATAAGCATAGCCGATGTGACTCAAAAAGGAAGGAATAAGCGGCGTGCCGTTCCCATTGTAATGATGACCCACGAAGCGACTGAAGCAGATTTGAGAAAAGCCCTGGCCATGATTGATAAATTTAAATTCATATCCGGAAAACCCGTTGCCGTAAGAATGGAGATGAGTTGATGTATAAAGGGATCATAAGCCAGTATAAAAAATATTTGCCTGTAACCGACAAAACTCCGGTAGTGACATTGAACGAAGGAAATACGCCTTTGATTTACGCCCGCCATTTAAGCGAGTTGTCCGGCAAAAGCATAGAGGTATATCTTAAATACGAGGGCCTTAATCCTACGGGTTCATTCAAGGACCGCGGTATGACGGTAGCGGTCAGTAAGGCAATCGAAGAAGGATCAAAGGCGGTTATGTGCGCTTCTACCGGCAACACTTCCGCATCGGCTGCGGCATACGCGGCGAGAGCGGGTATAAAGTGCATAGTAATTATTCCCTCAGGCGCTATTGCTCTCGGGAAATTAGCGCAGGCGCTGATTCACGGAGCAAAGGTTATAGCCATAGACGGAAATTTTGACGATGCGTTTACTTTGGTCAAAGAGATTACCGGAAAATATCCGATAACACTTGTGAATTCGGTAAACCCGTACAGGATCGAAGGGCAGAAGACCGGCGCATTTGAAATATGCGACGCATTGGGCGGTGCCCCGGATTATCATGTGATTCCTGTCGGAAACGCCGGAAACATAACGGCGTACTGGAAAGGATACAAAGAATATAATAAGGCCGGAAGCATAAAAAGTCTGCCTAAGATGGTAGGATTTCAGGCCGAAGGCGCAGCCCCTATAGTGAGGGGCCACGCCATTAAGAAACCGGAGACAATAGCTACAGCAATAAAGATCGGCAACCCGGCCAGCTGGAAACAGGCCGAAGCTGCACGGGATGAATCGGGCGGAACCATAGATATGGTCAGCGACGATGAAATCCTGAATGCTTATAAGATATTGGCGGACAAAGAAGGCGTTTTTGCGGAGCCGGCGTCTGCAGCATCCGTTGCTGGCCTGCTGAAATATTCACGCAAAGGATATTTTGCGAAAGGGTCAAAGATAGTATGCATATTGACCGGCCACGGACTGAAAGACCCGGACAGGGCAATAGCTAGTATAGAAAAACCCAGAGTTACAAAGAATGATCTTGGGGCAGTATTGAAGGAGATAGGATTATGAAATATATCGTAATGGTGGCTGACGGCATGAGCGATTATCCGCTTGCCGAATTGGGCGACAAGACCCCCATAGAAGCCGCAAAGATACCCAATATGACTTTTATAGCGAAAAACGGTAAAGTCGGAACGGCGCGTACTATTCCTAAGGGCATGACGCCTGCAAGCGACGTTGCTAATCTCGCCATTCTTGGTTATGACCCCGTTAAATATTATTCCGGCAGAGGTCCGCTCGAGGCCGCTAATATGGGAATAGAGCTCAATGAGAATGATGTCGCATTTCGCTGCAATTTGATAACGGAAGACAAGGGTATACTGAAAGATTATAGCGCCGGGCACATTACGACCAAAGAAGCCCATATACTCATGAATGAGCTCGATGAGAAATTAGGGACAGACACCATTAAATTTTACGGCGGCATAAGTTACCGGCATCTTGTAGTAATTAAAAACGGGAAACACTTTAGCGTCGGAAAAAAAGAGGCGGATCTCAGTAAAATAAGATACATGCCGCCGCACGATATGGTCGGACAGAATATAAAAGATAATCTGCCGAAGGGCAGAGGTGCCGAGGTCCTGATAAAATTGATTGAGGACTCAAAAAATATTCTGATGAAGCACGATGTCAACAAAGTACGCGTTGATCTTAGCGAGAACCCGGCGAACATGATATGGCTTTGGGGCCAGGGCTCTAAGCCCAGCCTGCCCAGTTTCGAGGAGAAATACGGCATAAAGGGTTCGATAATTTCAGCAGTGGACCTCCTTAACGGCATAGGAAAGATAATCGGGCTTGAACCCATAAAAGTACCCGGAGCGACCGGCTACTATGATACGAATTACCAGGGTAAGGCAGATTATGCGGTCGCATCCCTGGAAAATAAGGATTTCGTTTTTATCCACGTCGAGGCCCCGGATGAAGCGGGGCACAACAAAGATATAAGGGCAAAGATCGCCGCTATCGAGAGCTTTGATAAGTTCGTCGTAGGAACGGTACTCAATAAATTCAAAGACAGAAGCGATGTGAGGATCATGGTCCTTCCCGACCATGCTACTCCTATATCCCTGGGGACTCATGCGGCAGATCCTATACCATTTGCCATATACGGCGCCGGGATAGAAAACGACAACATTGAGATCTTCAGCGAAGCGGCGGCGAGGTCCAGCAAGTTTTCGTTCCAGACGGGATGGCAGTTAATGGATTACTTCATGAAAGGGGACAAGTCCTAGCCGATGAATTCGTTTTTTCTGGCTATTATAAGTTTAATACTGCTCCTTGCCGGGTATAAAGTTTACGGCAGCAAACTTGAAAAATTATTTGATATAAAAAAGAACGAAGTTACTCCGGCGCACAGGATGTACGACGGCGTGGATTACGTTCCTGCGAAAAACTGGTTTGTACTTTTCGGCCATCATTTTTCGAGCATAGCGGGCGCAGGGCCGATAATAGGCCCTATAATAGCGCTCTCCATATGGGGATGGGCGCCGGCTATCCTGTGGGTGGTCCTGGGTTCTATATTCATCGGCGGCGTGCACGATTTCGGGTCGCTCGCCATATCCATTAAACACGACGGCAGATCAGTCGCCGACATAGCGGAGTCGCTGATATCGCGAAAAGCGAAAATACTATTTGCATCCTTTGTCTGGTTTGCTCTTATATTGGTAATAGCGGTCTTCGTATATTTATGCGCGGATACGCTCGCAGTCGAGCCAAAAATAGTGATGCCTACGTTTGGTTTAATAGCTGTCGCGATGTTAGTAGGATACTTACTTTATAACGTAAAAGCCAACCACTCATTAGTTACGATCTTAGGATTAACTATGACGGCGGGGCTGATAATATTGGGGCAGAGATTTCCGATACTGCCGGCTGTAGGAAACGTGAGATTGTTATGGGGGTACGTACTTCTTGCGTATTGTTTTGCTGCTTCGGTATTGCCGGTGCAGATGCTTCTGCAGCCGCGTGATTGTCTCTGCGCGTATCTTCTGTTTTTTGGTATAATAGCCGGTTACATCGGGGTTTTTATCACGCATCCGCCGATGATTATGCCTGTTTACTCATCGGCGAATTTGGCGGATAACGCCATGTGGCCTATGCTGTTTGTTACGGTGGCCTGCGGCGCCATATCAGGCTTTCATTCGTTGATAGCGAGCGGTACTACTTCAAAACAGCTCTCAACGCAGGCGGACGCGAAGAAAATAGGCTACGGCGCAATGATTGCCGAAGGCGCGGTTGCGGTACTTGCGATTATCGTAGTCGGCGCGGGATTGAAAAACCCGGATGCACTGGCCGGATATTTGTCGCAGACAGGTTCCGGACCCGTCGGCGCGTTCGGCGGCGGTTACGGCGCAGTCACAAAACCGATTCTCTTCGGGATGGGCGGATTTATCGCCATACTTATTCTGAACGCATTTATACTGACAACACTTGATACCGCCACCAGAATAGGGCGGTACCTGACACACGAACTATTCGGGATAAAGAATAGATTTGCCGCGACGTTTATCGTCGTTGTTTTGAGCGGCTGGCTAGGCTTAAGCGGAAACTGGAAGAAGATATGGCCGGTATTCGGGGCCACAAATCAGCTTATCGCAGCGTTAGCGCTTTTGGTTATTGCCGTGTGGCTTCTGAGCAGAAAGAAGAAATCTTCTTACGTAATCATACCGGGCGCTTTTATGCTTTTGACGACGGTAGCCGCGTTGTTATACAGTCTTGGTACGTATGTACGCACCAAAGATTATCTGTTGGTAGTCATAGCGGCCGCCCTTTTGTTTCTGTCTCTGTATCTGGTGCGCGAGGTAATTGTTGTCGCGTTACGGGCTAAAAAGATCGCAGTTGAAAGGTGAAAATGAGTAATATAGTCGTTCAAAAATACGGAGGTTCAAGCGTAGCGAATGCCGGGCGCGTGATGAAGGTGGCGCAACGCATAATAAAATATAAGCGCCAGGGATATAAGATGGTAGTCGTGGTAAGCGCCCAGGGCGATACTACCGATGAACTTGTAGAATTATCCCGTTCTATTACGACCGCGCCGTCCGAACGCGAGATGGACATGCTGATGTCTACCGGCGAACAGATATCGATAGCGCTTTTGGCCATGGCGATAGACAAGCTGGGCGAAGAGGCAATATCGTTTACTGGCGCGCAAGTCGGCATAATAACCGATAGCTCGCATACCAAGGCGCGTATAATAGACGTCAATGTCGATAGGATAGTAAAGGCGCTGAATGAAAACAAGATCGTCATAGTCGCCGGATTCCAGGGGATAACCGAAAAGCAGGACATCACAACTTTGGGCCGCGGGGGTTCCGACACGACAGCGGTAGCCCTGGCAAAAGCACTCCATGCCAAGATGTGCGAGATATACACTGACGTAGGCGGCATATACACTACGGATCCCAGGATCGTAAAGAATGCCTCAAAACTCGACAGGATAAGCTATGAAGAAATGCTTGAGATGGCGTCTTTGGGTGCGCAGGTCATGCACCCCAGAAGTATCGAACTTGCAGGCAAATTTAATATACCGCTGCATGTCAGGTCAAGTTTTAATAATAAAAAAGGCACTATTATTTGCAGGGAGATCAAGATGATGGAGAAAGTTTTGGTCAGCGGTGTTACTGTCAATAAAAGCGAAGCTAAGATTACAATATGCGATGTTCCGGATAAGCCCGTCATAGCCGCCA
>JAQUMG010000033.1 GCA_028718265.1 Candidatus Omnitrophota bacterium | reverse complement strand
GCCTATGGGCATGCCGCCGGCAGTATCCAGTTCGTCTATCGTCTTTTTATTTTTTGAAAAATGAAGAATGGTATTGTGGCCGCCGTTAGAAAACAGAAATTGCCTTGATTTCAAATCAATGGTGACATACTGCATTGTTATGAAAGACTTTTCCATGCCTTCTTTTGAGACTTCGTCATTAAGCGTTTTCAGTGTAGAGGCCGGATCCGCGTTTAAGTGCGCTGCTGTCCTGAATTCACTTATTGTGCGTGCCATATAAAGAGCTGCCGGGACCCCTTTGCCGGAAACATCGCCTATCACTACACCTACTTTACCGTCGCCGCGTATCACGAAATCATAAAGGTCGCCGCCTATGTGTTTTGCCGGGGAGCATTTAGCGGCGAATTCCAGAAACTGTACATCCGGATAACCTTTCGGCAAAAAACTCTGTTGTATGACCCTGGCTATCAGGAGCTCGTTCTCGAGCATCTTTTTTTCCTGCCTGATGGTGCTATACTGATTTATGGTAACGCTGACATAGGTAATGGCGATGACAAGCAGCGGCGCAAAGGTATTTATCCAGAAATTAAAATATGCGAACAATATATAAGATAATATGCCGTAAAGTGCAAACATGGCGATCGCAATGCCAAGATTCGCAACCGCCCTTCTGCCCTTCCTGAGAAGTGCGCCGAGTGAAATACTCAAAAACATAACTATGAGAATATTCAGAGCGAAGGGGGCTCGTGCAATGAAGTTCCTGTTTAAAATATTGCTCAATGCGGTGGCATGGGCTCCGACGGCAGGATATACATTCGAGAAAGGCATGATGCGCGAATCGATTGTTCCCGTGGCGGTATGCCCTATGAGGATTACCTTGTCTTTCAATTTATTCAATATGTCGCTTTTTCCGCCGCTCAGGGATTTATTGTAGTCGTGGAGTATCTGAATATAAGAATATCTCTCGAAAGTATTTATAGGACCGCCGTAGTTGAGAACCATCTTTCCTTCGGAATCGACGGGAATGCGGATATCGCCGCCGCTCTGCGGTAATACTACGAAATTGGGTTCTATTTTTATATCTTTCGCATTGATGCCGAGATAACCGCACGCCAGCTGGAGGCTAAGGGTCGGGTAAAGCGCATTGCCGAATTCTATAACAAGCGGCAAATGCCGGGTCGAACCGTCCGCATCCGGAGGCGCGTTCACGGCCGAAACCCATTTAGCTGCGTCGGACAATACGGTTACCGGCAGAGTTACGGAAGATGCCTTTAGAAATTTATCATTATTTTTTACTTCATAATTCAAGGAGGGCATGTATCGTAAAGGTTTTCCGGACGGTGAAACAGAGGAGGTACCCTTCTCTATTGTAAAATATGCAGCCAGGTATACGTTGCCCATCTTTTTAACTACCGAAGCTAACGTTCCGTCGCCCTCCGTATCGGCTTCCGGAAAAAGTATATCAAAGGCAACGGCGCCGGGCTTGACCGTATTCAGAACGTCCAGCAGGCTCGCGTGGTAACTTCTGGGCCACGGCCACCTGCCCAGTATTTCGAGGCTCTGGTCTTCTATTTCGACGATAACTATATCGTTTTTGATTTTCTGCTCACCACGGATCCTGAACATCTCGTCGAGGAGGACAAGCTCATACTTTTCGAGGATTCCTGAGAAGGATATAGCGGCAATGATAAGGCCGATTGTTACGCCCAATTTAAGATCGTTCACCGGCGCAATCGTCTTGCCGCTGGAACTTTGCCCGAAAAAACTTTTTATCTTATCCAGGAATGGCATATCGAGTTAAGTATATCATAAAAAAATAGGGACAGCTACCATTTTTGCAAAATAGAAAATAAGGATAGCTGCCCCTGAAATATACGGAAATACTGCTTACGTCTTATGATTTAGTTTCGCTTGTCTTTATATCGGAATATAGCCCGGGATTTATTTTGTGTAAAGCTAAAATTAAAAACCATGATACGAGGATACCCAGAGATATAACCACTCCCAGGGATAGATCCTTAATTATATTCGGCGAAGTAAACAACTCGCCGTTCCAAAGATGGTCTATTATTCCGAAAAGTGCGCCGCCCAAAAACATAAGGTTAAGCCACCATATTTTTGTTTCTCTTTTTTTATGCCAAACGAGCGAACTGATTATCGCTCCGCCAACCGGTATAATATAGCACATTTCTTTTTTCCTCCTGTGTTACAAGTAGCATAATTCTAGCACGAGTAAAGCAGGGCTGTCAATTATAATAATATTCTACTTTGTGGTTGCTTCCACTTGCGATACGCTTTAACTGCGATATTCCGCTCGCGTCTACAAAATTTCTTAACGCTTCTCGCTTCGCCAAAAATCGGGGGCGAAATAACTCGGCTGACGCTACCGCGTCGCCTCGGACAATTTCGCCCTTTTAGAAACCGATTTTGTGGCTCGCTCAAAACTAAAATTTTGAAGGCCGCTCGCCGGAATATCGCAGTTACGCTATAGAGTTAAAAAGGAATCCGGTGCTTTTCGCAGCGACATGTCGATTTTAGGCGAAGCAGCTTGACGAGCGAGGGAATCCCGAGGTCCCGCGAGAGCGGGGCAATCTCGGGATGGCGAAGCTGACAGAGCCCCGATGGAGAAAACGTCGGGGCGAGTTCTGCAGCCACCGAGCGAGGAAAGACCTTCGCCGTAAAGAAATCGACTAGGAGCGAGAAAAATACCGGATTCCTTTGAATTGCGAGTGGAATATCGCAGTTAATCCTAAGCAATACAGCCGCGAAGTGGGACACTCGTCTACGTTGACAAAGAAACTGGCAAGTGGTATCATATTGCCTATGCAATTTTCGATATCTACACTGCCGAAAACGATAATTGATGCAACGTTGGAATTGATATACCCCCGCTTCTGCCTTATATGCCGCCGCGGCCTCGAACAATATGATAAATTTTCGCTGTGCGAGGCATGCCGAAAAGGCATAAAGCGGAATGTCCCGCCACTCTCTGAAGGCTGCGGCGATAACGAACGTTATTTTGACAGTGTCAAATCCGTCACCGCCTACGAAGGCGTAATGAGAGAGTGCATACACAAATTTAAATATAACGGTTCGCTCGCGCTGGAAGGGCTCTTTGCGGATCTCCTGACCGATTTTGCAGAAAAACATATCGATGTAAAACGTTTTGATTGCATTATTCCCGTTCCGCTATCCAGGGTAAAATTACGCGAACGGACTTTTAACCAGGCGGAGATACTGGCTTCTTCTCTCTCGCGAAAATTCGGGCTTCCGTGCATCAATAATAACCTCATACGGGCCAAATCGGGTAAGTCACAGATAACTTTATCGAAAAGCGAACGATTGAAGGACATAAAAGGCGCATTTAAGGTAAAAAACTCCGCTTTATTAAAAGATAAATCCGTCCTGCTTGTGGATGACGTATTTACAACCGGCGCCACGGTAAGAGAATGTTCGAAAATGCTTAAGGAGTCAGGCGTAAAATATATCGAGGTGTTGACGCTGGCCCGCGGCATATAGGGTCTGACCCCGAGAAAATATCCCGAAAGAACGATCTTATGAAAATACTGCGAGACTATATTCTGAGAGAGATGTTTCCGCCGCTTCTCCTGTCCATGTTTATCATAACTTTCGCTTTTCTGGTCGGGAATCTTGTTAAATTGGCGGATTTTGTCATAAATAAAGGCGTCGAACTTATATATGTGGGCGAGATATTTCTGTTCCTTATCCCTAATCTGCTCAGTTTTACAATACCTATGGGCCTCTTGACTGCTACGCTCCTGGCGTTCGGCAGGCTTTCAAGTGATAATGAAATAGAGGCCATGCGCGCCACCGGCATAAACCTTTACAAAATAGCGCTGCCCGCCATAACTCTGGGGCTTATTTTCAGCCTGCTATCCGTACCTCTTAACGACAAAATAGTGCCGCGGACACATTATAAGACAAGAATGCTCATAAAGGAACTGGGCATGCGTAAACCTGCGACCTATCTGGAAGCCGGAACTTTTATAAGAGGATTTAAAGATTACATACTATTTATCTATGAAATCAAATATGCGAAAGACAAAACTATTTTTACCAATATCAGAATATATCAGCCCCAGAAAGACGCACCTACCAGAACTATCGTGGCAAGAGGCGGAGAGTTGATACCGTTACCCGACAAAAACGCTATAAAACTGAAATTGACCGACGGAACTATCGAGGAACCAAATCCGACAAACCCGAAGAACCTGTACAAGCTTAATTTCAAAACATACTATCTCACCATGTTTATCGACGATACAACAATGCAGGAAAGCGGCAAGAAAACAAAAGAGATGACATTTGACGAATTAAAAGATAATATAGCAGAATTAAAAAAATCCGGCATAGATCCTACTCCGCTCCAAAGGCGCCTGCATAAAAGGATCGCCGAGTGTTTCGCAAGTTTTGCATTTGTGCTAATAGGCATACCGCTCGCCATAAATACGCGAAGAAGCGAAAAATCGATAGGCTTCGGCATAAGCCTTGCCCTTATCGTGATCTACTGGCTCCTTTCCGCACTGGGGACGGTGTTTGTGACGAAAGACATTCTGCCCATATGGCTCGCTATGTGGTTCGGCAATATAGTACTTATCGTCATAGGCGCCATAATGATGTACATAACCGTGAGGAGATAGCGTGAGAATATTGCACAGATACCTTTTAAACCATTTCATAGGGCCTTTTCTTTTTTGCCTCCTGACTTTCATTCTTATATATATCGCTATTGACCTGTTCAATAACCTAAACGAGATGGTTGAAAGCCACATGCAGCTCACCGTCATTATTCCTTATTACCTGAACCTCGTACCGTTTGTATTTGTCCAGACTGCCCCTATAGCCGTTTTGGTAGCAATAATGTATTCGCTCGGCATATTCAACAAAAATAATGAGATCCTTGCGATGAGGTCAAGCGGCATAAGCTTATTGCACATATTAATTCCGTTTATAATGATGGGGATATTAATAAGCGTGGCTGTGTTTATCGTAAACGATAAAATTGTGCCGGTCAGCACTATGAACTCGGCTAAAATAAAAGATGAAAAAATCGAAAACGCCAAAAAGACAAAAAACCTCAAGGGAAAGACAGAGATAGAGCTGGAAAATATCGCCTTTCACGGAAAGAAAAACAGAATAATTTACGCAAGGCGTTATTTCGTGTATCAGCAAAAAATCAGCGACCTCATTATTTTTAATCAGGATAACGAGCAGAACGTTGTATCGAAAATAACAGCCACGGAAGTCGGGCGACAAGACGACCGTTGGCACGGAAAGAACGTCGTATTTTTTAATCTGGATAAAAGAGGCAGGATAAAAGGCGAGCCGGAATTTCATGAAGATGCTTACATCGATATACAGGAAAGTCCCGCTGATTTCAGGCAGCGCCAGAACCAGACCGAATTCATGAGTTACGCGGAATTGAAGAAATATATAGGATATTTATCGTTTGTGGGCGGACGTACGGTAAGAAATCTCCAGGTAGACCTGAATCAGAAACTGGCATTTCCTTTTGCGAATCTAATAGTCATCCTTGTCGCGTCGCCGTTTACTTTTCAAACCTCCAGAAAGAGCGGCGTAATCGTAGGAATATGTATGAGCATAGCAATGGTTGCCGGTTATTACGTAATAATGTCTATGAGTCTTGCTTTCGGAAAAGCAGGCTTTATCTCACCCGTTTTGTCGGCATGGATTCCCAATATAATCTTTGCCGCTATCGGAATGGTACTTATAATAAAGAATAGATAAAAACTACCCGCTCAAAGCCTCCATCACCATAGTGGCTGTTCCCCTGGCCCTGAAACCCGTTATGAACTCTTTCGCCCTTACGTAAGCCTCGTCTTCCGTCTCTTTCTTATATGTATCGGCGATATTATCTATCTTATCCTTAAAAGGCTTTGTAGCCATCTTTATGTCTTTACCATTTTCCTTGCACCATTTTTCCATTTCCGCAAAGAGATCTTTGGGCAGATGTTTGTGCGCTATATTCTGCCACTCCGTTCCGACATTTCCTTTTCTTATACCGTAGTCTGCGAATTTTCCTACAATTTCAAGAGGCGTACCCGTTATGCCATGCTGCGCTATGCAAACGCCGTATTTCTTTACCGCTTCATATATTTCTCCGGTCCTTTTAAGGTCGATATGAACTTCCTCGCCGGGAGCGTAGTTTCCGTGCTTTGAGCCGTTGTTTATGGCTAACAGATCCGGATTTATGCCGTTTTTCTTTAACCCGCCGATAAACTCCAGCGATTCTTCGACTGTGGAAAGAGCACCGCCTTCTTTGACCAGTTTTATCTCTCCTATTTCCGCTTCAAGCCCCAGCCCCGCATCCTGAATTAGTTTGCCTAGTTTTGACGTTATGCCGACATTGTGTTCGACTTCATTATGTGAGGCGTCTATGGCTATGGAACCGTAACCGGCTTCTATGGCTGCTTTTATTATTGACTCAGCGGTCTGGAATTCTTCCGCAGATGTATCCTTCACGGTAGTGTGATCCGCGTGGATAAAAAACGGCTTTTTATAATTAAGCTTATTCGCATAACCGGTTATCATTTCAAAAAATGTGTACGGAGTAAAGCCTGTGTAACCGCCCTTAAGATTGCCTTCGGACCTCGCCAGCTCAAATCCTACTACTGCGTCAAGCTCATCGGCAGCGCGCAGAATACCCGGGACTACGTGTTTTATCCTTATATTACAGGCCATCACTATTACTTTCTTATCTTTTAATGCCGCGAATATAGAATGACCGCTCAGAGCTAACAGTTTATTATTTTCGCCCAATTTTTTGGCCGCGTTCTTCGGCCTTTTTTCCAGCACTTTCTCAATATTCACTTTATTACCCTCCGTTTTATTTTCTAATTACGACGAAAGAACTCTGGCTAACCTGTAAAGTTCCTTATCAAGCTCCAGTTTTTCAGGAGATCTTTCGCAGGCCTTTTCAAATTCCGTAAGCACGATCTGGTCACATACTATGCCGACCATCTTGTCCGTTTCGCCTTTCATTAACATTTTTACCGCCGCCTCACCGAGCCGCAGGCCCAGCGTCCTGTCCATAGCCGTAGGAGAACCGCCTCTCTGCACGTGCCCCAGTGTTATATACCTCACCTCAAAACCTGTGTTTTCCTGAATAAGTCCGGCTACATCCTTGGCAGATGCCACGCCTTCAGACACTACTACTATCCAGCTTATCTTGCCCTTTCTGCGGCCTTCGCGCATTTCATCGCACATATCATCAATATTATATTCGGTGTTCGGGACAAGGATATCTTCTGCGCCGCCGGTAAGTCCGACCCTTATCGCTATAAATGCATCCTCTCTCCCCATGACCTCGACTACAAATATGCGCTCCATACTGTCTACGGTATCCCTTATCTTGTCGATCGCATCAAGGGCCGTATTGACCGCAGTATCCGCGCCGATGGTATAATCAGTACCTGATAAGTCGTTATCTATTGTTCCCGGTATGCCTATAACCGCAATGCCCCAATCCTTGGCAAGTTTATGCGCCCCCTGAAAAGAGCCGTTGCCGCCTATTACCACCAAACCGTCTATGTTGTATTTTTCCAGTTGCGCAACGGCTTTTTTCCGGCCTTCATGAGTCATGAATTCTTCTGACCTTGATGTCTTCAGTATCGTACCGCCCCGGCTTATTATATTGCTCACGCTGCGATGGTTCATCTCAACAAAATCGCCGTTTACAAGGCCCTGGTATCCTCTTATCACCCCATATATAGGAAGCTTGTTATATACTGCCGTTCTCACAACGCCGCGTATAGCCGCATTCATACCCGGTGAATCCCCGCCGCTTGTAAGTACAGCCATTTTCCTAATCACGTACCCATCTCCCAGCTTGCCAGGTATTTTTTCTGTTCTTCCGTCAATACATCTATGGCGATATTCATACTCTTCAGCTTAAGCCGCGCAACCTCTACGTCTATCTCTTTCGGGACCGTATAAACTTTTCTTTCGAGCGAATCATAATTTTTGTTTATATATTCGGCGCATAGTGCCTGATCCGCGAAACTCATATCCATGACACTGGCAGGATGGCCTTCGGCCGCCGCCAGGTTTATCAACCTGCCTTCGCCGAGCAGATTTATCCTTTTGCCGTTTTTAAGCGTGAATTCCTCAACGAATTCGCGGATATGTCTTCTTTTTTTAGAGAGCTTCTCGAGGGCCGGGATGTTAATCTCGACATTGAAATGGCCTGAATTACAGATAACAGCGCCGTCTTTCATCAGTTTGAAATGCTCTTCTCTTAATACATTTATGTCGCCTGTAAGCGTAACAAATATATCGCCTGTTCCGGCGACTTTTTTCATGGGAACTACTTCAAAACCATCCATAGTCGCTTCCAGGGCCCGCAACGGATCTACTTCGCATACATAAACGATAGCACCCATGCCCCTGGCACGCATGGCAACGCCTCTGCCGCACCATCCGTAACCGCATACCACTACTCTTGAGCCGGCAAATAATACGTTTGTCGCCCTTATCATTCCGTCGATAGTAGATTGACCGGTTCCGTACCTGTTATCAAACAGATGCTTCGTATCGGCGTCGTTTACGGCTATCATCGGAAAAAGAAGTCTTCCGGCTTTTGCCATACTCCTTAATCTTATCACGCCTGTTGTTGTTTCTTCGCTTCCGCCCTTAACGTCTTTGACCAATTCTTTTCTTTTAAGGTGTATCGTCGAAACCAGATCAGCTCCGTCATCCATCGTTATGTCGGGCCGCATATCTAAAGCACTGTTTATGTGCTTGTAATATGTCTTATCGTCTTCGCCTTTTATGGCAAAAACGGGGATGTTATAATCTTTGACCAAAGATGCCGCCACGTCGTCCTGCGTGCTGAGAGGATTTGATGCGCATAAAACGACATTCGCCCCGCCAGCGGCCAGTGTAAGCATTAAATTAGCCGTCTCAGTCGTAACGTGAAGGCAGCATCCGACCGTTGCTCCCTTGAGCGGTTTTTCTTTTTCGAACCTCTTCTTTATTAACTTCAAAACAGGCATATATTCCGACGCCCATTCTATACGCAGTTTGCCTTTTTTGGCTAAGCTTAAATTTTTAACATCGTATTTCATATGTTCCTTTCGATGACATCAGCTAGAACTTACTTTATATGTTTCGCCAGTTCCTTAGCCATGCCGGTATTTTCCCACGTAAACCCTTCCTCGTCCCTTCCGAAATGGCCGTAACTAGCAGTTTTTCTATACCTATTATTGGCCGACTCGTGCAGCTTTAATTCCGCAATTATGCCGTGAGGCGTCAGCTCAAAATTGTCCCGTATTATTTTTATCAGTCTTTCATCGGATACTCTTCCGGTGCCGAAAGTGTCTATCATTATAGAAACGGGATCAGCGACTCCTATGGCATAGGCAAGCTGTATAAGTAACTTATCGGCAAGCCCCGCCTTTACAATATTCTTCGCTATATATCGTCCCATATATGCGGCTGACCTGTCGACTTTGGTGGGATCTTTGCCGGAAAAAGCGCCGCCGCCGTGCGGTACCGTTCCGCCGTACGTATCAACTATTATCTTTCTTCCCGTCATACCGGTATCAGACTGCGGACCGCCTATTACAAACTTGCCTGTTGCGTTTATCATAAATTTTGTGTCTTTGTCGATATAATCCTTAAGAACCGGCCTTGCTATCTTGTCTATCACTTCTTTCCGGGCGTCTTCGCTCATCATATCGCGTTTTTTGTCCAGAACGTCTTCCGTATGCTGGCACGCCAGAACGACGTCAGTAACGCGTTCGGGCTTTCCATTGACATACTGCACCGTTACCTGTGATTTACCGTCGGGTCCTAAATATTTCAATACCTCCTTATGCCTCAGTTCCGCCATACGCCGGACAAGTTTATGGGCCAGCATAATGGGCAACGGCATCAATTCCGCCGTCTCTCTCGTAGCATACCCCATCATCATTCCCTGATCGCCCGCCCCGCCTCTGTCTACGCCCTTTGCTATGTCGGGGGATTGCTTATTAATCGCGTTCAGGATCGCGCAGGTATGATAATCAAAACCGTATTTCGGGTGGTTATATCCGATCTCTTTCAGCAGGTTTCTGCACAAATCATGTATGTCGATGTATGCTGCCGTTGTTATTTCTCCGCCTATGATTATAAGCCCCATCGTAACATACGTTTCGCAGGCAACCCTTCCCGTTTCATCTTTACTTAAAACGGCATCGAGAACCGCATCCGAAATCTGGTCGCACACTTTATCCGGGTGGCCTTCGGTCACACTTTCCGACGTAAACAAAAAATTGTTTTTCTCTTTCATCATTTTATTCTCCATTTCCTTTATAACTGTCTTTTATACTTTCGTAGGTATGCTTATCGCCGATATCATACCATTCCTCGCTAAAAGCGAAACCGAATACGTCTTCGGTTTTCACTAACCAACTTATATAATTACCGGGAGCGTCGTTATGGTATGACTGCTCCAGATACTTCGATACCATGGATAACTTCTGTTTCGGGAAATAATACAAGCATATAGCAACCAGCGTGGATTCAGGCCTGGCCGGTTTTTCCGTAAAATGTAATATCTTGTTATTTTTATCTATGGTTACGATGCCGAATTTTTTTGCTTCTTCAACCGAATTGATGTCATGAAGCGCAACGCTGCAACCGGAAACGCGGCTCCTGGAAAATTCGATAAACTTTCTTATGTCAAAAGCGAACAGGTTATCGCCGGCGATTATTATAAGGTCATCATTTACATGTGCCTCTCTGATCACAAGATCGATATCTCCTATCGCTCCCAATCTTTCCTCGTTGGTAAGTGTCTTATCGTTTATGATGGTTATCTTTTTCCCGCCTTTATAATTAGACGCCCATGTTTTGAAGTTTTTATAAAATCTGTTATTAGTTACTACATATATCTCGTCCAGTTCAGGTACATTGCCCAGCTGGCCTAATGTATAATCTATTATAGGCTTACCTTTTATGGGCAAAAGTGGTTTCGGTTTGCTTATAGTCAACGGATAAAGTCGTGTCGCGTAACCGGCTGCCAATATAAGCGCTTTCATAAAATTCCTTTTTTAATACTTTTCAGAATACGTTACTAATCCCGGTAGTATCTCTTTGAGTTTGTGCCTTGCGAAGTTTTCTATCTCTTTGCCGGTTTTCAGCGTAAGGGCTTTCGAGGCTATAAGTTGGGCGTCGGACAGCTTGATAGCCCTTATTATCTTCTTTACTTCCGGCAAAAGTATGGGGGAAGTGCTGAATTCATCAAGTCCCAGGCCGACCAATATTATAGCCAGCGCGGGATCTCCGGCCATTTCTCCGCACATACCTACCCATATGCCTTCTTTGTGGCCGCTATCTATCACGTTTTTAATAAGGCGCAGCACCGCCGGATGCGCCGGTTCGTAAAGGTACGCTATTTTCTCGTTTACCCTATCTACCGCCAATGCATATTGTATAAGGTCGTTAGTACCTATAGAAAAGAAGTCCACTTCTTTGGCCAGAATATCACTGGTAAGCGCTGCCGATGGTATCTCTATCATAGCGCCTACTTCTATATCTTTATTGAAAGAAATCTTCTCCGCCGATAGTTCATTTTTCACTTCTTCGAGAATAGAATTAGCCTCCCGCAGCTCTTCTATGCCCGATATCATCGGATACATTATCTTCAGGTTTCCGCTCACCGATGCCCGCAATATCGCTCTCAGCTGAATTTTGAATATATCCGGTCTTGCCAGGCAAAATCTTATTGCCCTCCAGCCCATGAAGGGGTTCATCTCCCTCGGTATTTCCAGCTGCGACAGGAATTTGTCGCCCCCTAAATCCATTGTTCTTATTATAATAGATTTCGGCGACATTTTTTTCGCAACTTCCTTATAAGCCTTGTATTGCTCTTCCTCGGTGGGCAGATCGGCTCTGTTCATATAAAAATATTCGCTCCTGTAAAGTCCTATACCGTCCGCACCGTGTTTTATTACCGATTGTATTTCTTCGGGCAGCTCTATATTGGCCGAAAGCTCTATTCGGCGTCCGTCAAGTGTTTCCGACGGAAGATTCTTAAGAGTCGAGAGCTCCTTCTCGATTTCTACGTATT
>JAQUMG010000032.1 GCA_028718265.1 Candidatus Omnitrophota bacterium | reverse complement strand
CTACCATAACCGGCAATATGAAGACGCAGTCGGCAGTTATGCGCCTGGAAGGATATAAAGCCGCATTAGCCGCAAATAACATACCCGAGAATCCCGAATACATCGTCAATGGCGCTTACAACAGGGAAAAAGCCCAGGAAGCGATGATGAAACTGCTGAGCGAAAAACCAAAGCCGACAGCAGTTTTCGCCGCCAGCGATTTGATGGCATTCGGCGCTATAATGATAGCACTGAAAGAGGATATAATGGTGCCCGAAGACATTTCTGTAATGGGTTTTGACAATAGCCCCCTCGCCGCACTCGGTCACGTGACGATCACTACCATTAATCAGCCGCTGTCCGAAATCGGCACGATTGCCGCAAAGGCGCTCATCGATATAATAGAAGGCAGGATACAGCAGCCGTTCCAGAAGATTTTGAAAGCAAACCTGATCATGGGCAGTTCCTGCAGGAAAATATAGAAAATTAAAGCGGTCCCTCGTTCCGCAGTAGCGGAACTCGGGACGAATTTTTGCACGCAAAAATTCGGAGGCGCAAAATGACCAAGAAAAAGAAGAAGGTAAAAGCTAAAAAGGCCGTAACGAAGAAAAAAGTAAAAGCTAAACCCAGGAAGATTAAATCTGTTAAAAGTAAAAAACCGATAAAAGGAAAGGCGCGAAAAGCCAAAAAAGCGCCGGTAGTTAAAGAAGAAGGAACGCTCGTTGGTAAAATCACGCATTATTTTCCGCACGTTAAGGCCGGCGCGATCATAATACAAAGCAGCGGGCTGTCGGTAGGTGATACTGTCCGCATCAAGGGGCATACGACGGATTTTAAGCAGACTATCGCATCCATGCAGATTGACAGGAATCCTATTGACAAGGCATCGAAGGGGCAGGAGATAGGCATACTTGTCAAATCCAGAGTCAGAATTCATGACAAGGTTTACAAAATATAAGGCTATATGAAACAACACGCCGGATCAATGATGCCGCCTAACGCGACCAATGATTTCAAGATGGGAATGGTGGTGTTGATATTTTTCATCACATGTTTCCTTCTTTTGGCCGTTGCTTATCTTTGGATACAGGAAATAAGAGACAGAAGGAGTATGCAGATTATAAACGAAGAACTTCGTACAACGCAGGAAGAACTTAAAGAGTCCAACATTGCCGCTATGAAGGCGCTGATAATGAGTGAAGAAGCGCGCGATCCCTATACCAGCGGTCATAGCAGGCGGGTTACGGAATATGCCGTTGCCATCGCGAGAAAAATAGGGATGGGTGAGGTTCCGGCAAAACACATAGAATACGCAGGTTATCTTCACGACATAGGTAAGATCGGTATTAGCGATGCGATTCTGAACAAAGAAGGCCGCCTTAGCGATGAAGAATGGCAGGTTATACGGAAGCATCCCAACACGGCACTGGAAATTTTAAATCCGCTTAAATTCCTGCCGGAAGAAAAAGTCATAATCAAATATCACCATGAGAGGTATGACGGTAACGGTTACCCGGACGGGCTAAAGGGAGAGAACATACCTATGGGTGCCCGGATAATGGCTGTTGCAGATTCTTTCGACGCGATGAATTCCAGAAGGCCGTATCGCGAGGCACTTTCGAAAGACAAAATAATATCTGAGCTGAAAACTGCACGGGGAACACAGCTTGATCCCGCAATAGTAGATGTATTCCTGGACATAATAAATTCCGATAGCAGCATTTTTGAAAAGGAATAAATATTTATATGGAAAACCGGTTATGTAAAAAGATATTATTGGGTTTAGGGCTTGACTCTAAAGACGGCCACATGAGGATAACTAAAGGAAAAAATTTCCGGCTTTACGGCGGTTCCGAGGAAACCCATGAACTGATGCAGGAAAAGGCCGTAAAACTTAATGAGCATCTGGAGAAACGTGATAAAACTCTGGATAGTGTCAGCAAAGAAGAGTTTTATGATATAGCCGTAAAGATCGGCCTGAAAGTACCGAACGGCAGGGGTAAATAGCCGGCGGAAATTTTAGAGGTAAAAATGGCGCATAACGTCAAAAGAGAAGCGGACAACAGGAGAAAATATCTAAGGTTAAATACTATCTTCCCGGTAGAGTTTCAGGTAGTCGGCAAAGAAAGAAGGGAGCCGCTTTCGGAGATGAGAGAGGGATTTACCCAGAATATAGGTAAGGGCGGGATGGGTATATTCGTTAAAACTCTTAAAGAACGCGATAAAGAGACGTTCAATTTTGTTCCTCATGAAACCAAAGTAAAGCTTATTATAAACGTACCGCTGGACAGCGAGCCCATAGAATCATTTGCCACCGTTGAATGGGCGGAGAAAGAACCGGGTCCCATTCTGGATACGTATTTTTTCGGCGTTTCCTACGATCTTATCAATGAAATCGAGTATGAAAAAATAGTCAATTATACAAAGTGGCTGTGCCTCAAACCGCGCCTCATATTTTTGGCCATAGTTACATTGGCTGTCGCCCTGCTGTTTTCTTTCGGACTTTTATTCGAAATAAATAACCGAAAGATGCATAAAGAAAAGGAACTATTAATTTCAATAACAAAAAGTAAGCTGACAGAGACAGAGAGAGATAAGTCCGAGAAAAGCCGCCTTGAGGCCGAGGCTGTACTTGAAGACGTTAAAAATAAACAGGCAATGATGGAGGAAGCTTTAAAAAAGATAGAAACCGAGAAGACGGCACTCGAAAAAGTGGCTAAACTCAGCGAAGAGGACAGGGGGCAGCTTCAGGCCGCCCTCGATGAAATGACGGAAGAGAAGACCAGCCTGGAAAATAAAATAGAAGAGAGTGCCCAGGGAACCCCGGCGCCTACCGAGCCTGTGCCGTCAGAGACAAGCGCCGCCGGTACGATACCGGCAGAGAGGCTTAAGTCGGAAGAGAGCAATTACAGGAAATTCAGAGAATTGATTCTGGACGACAAAATACATCCTCTGAGTGCTTACCTTTCTTCGCACAGAGGAAGCATATATCACGCCGCGGCGCTTTTTGCGCTTGCGGAAATGCGGTATAAACAGGGCGACACGTCGCTTTCGGAAGCAAATTATGGACAAATAGTTGAACTGTATCCCGAAAGTAAATATGCATTATATTCCAGCCACAGGTTAGAGCAATTGAGGCAGAATTATAACTATTTAAGATACAGCCTTCAGGAGTTGTGCGCTAAGTACAGGCTTCCGGAGTTGTTTGACTACCGCAACATAGAACCCTATTACAGACCGTAAATAAAAGGAGGCAGAATGGCCATCAGAGCTTATGTATTGATGAATTTGGTAACATCCGATCTATCAAGCACTATGCTGCAACTGCGAGAAATAAGAGAAGTAAAAAATGCAGATGCGGTAATAGGCCCTTATGATTGTATAGCAGAAATTGAGTCCGACAGCATGGACATGCTGGGTAACGTAGTAGTCAATAAGATTTTAAAGGTAGAAGGAGTGGCAAAAACGCTTACCTGCGTGAAGCTCTAAGGGTAATAAGTTTTCGGAGGAAAAGTGGATATATCAACGTCGTTTATGAAAAAAGCACAGAAAATCAAGGAAAAGTCTTCCAGGCGTTTTGATGAATGGTCAAAAAAGTATGACAGAAGCCTGCTGCAATTCCTCATGTTTCGCAGATCGCACAATATGTTCATAAGCAACATAATACACGATTCGCGGAAGATAAGTATTCTTGACGTAGGCTGCGGCACCGGCGAATTCACAATGAAACTGAAAGGTTACAAGAAAGACGCCGATATCCACGGTCTTGACATTGCGCCGCATATGATAAATATAGCAAAATCAAAGTTTGGCAACGAAATAAATTTTAGGGTCGGTGATGTGGAAAAGATGCCGTATGAAGACAATTATTTTGATTATCTTACCTGTTCACATTCTTTTCATCATTATCCGCACAAAAAGAAGGCCGTTCACGAGATGTTCCGCATATTGAAGCCCAAAGGCAAAATCATGATAATTGACGGATGCAAAGACTCGCTTTTGGGAAGAATTATATTTGACGTCATAGTGGCTGCTCATGAAAAAGACGTTCATCACCTTCATAGCAGCCAATTTGCGCGCATTCTGGAAGAAGGCGGATTTCGTAATATAACTCAGGAGATATTTAACCCCTGTATACCGTTGCTTTTCACTATGGGGGTAGCCAAAAAGCCTGCCTGACGGCGGGCAGGGAGGTTACATGTTAGCATTTATTACCGGTGCTACCGGTTTTATCGGCAGCCATTTAGCCGAGAGATTGGCATCCAACGGTTATAAGTTAAGATGCCTTGTGCGCGATAGCAGCGATACGGCTCTTCTCCGCAGCCTGAATGCGGAACTTGTTACCGTAGATATGGGTGATAAAGACGGATTAAAAAAGGCACTCGAAGGTGTTGACATTGTTTATCATTGTGCCGGAGTTGTAGGAGAGTGGTTGTCCAAGGAAGAAGCGCACAGAGTAAATATAGTAGGTACGCAAAATTTACTGGATGCCAGCGCGGCGGCTAAAGTTAAACGGTTTGTCCATGTCAGCAGTCTCGCGGTACTGGGAATGAAAAATCACCATAACACGCCGGCAGACGCTCCTTATCAGCTGACGGGGGATATATATTCCGATACCAAGATAGAGTCGGAAAAGATGGTAATGGATTACTACAAAACAAAAGGACTTCCGGTTGTTATAGTAAGGCCTGGGTTTGTATTCGGTACCAGGGACAGGCGTTTTTTACCCAGAATGCTGAAAATGCTCGACGATAATAAATTCGCATTCCTTGGAAACGGCAATAACATTATGAATTTAGTTTACATCGATAATCTTATCGATGTTTTAGCGGAAGCGGGCATCAATAAGAATGCCATAGGCCAGAAATATAACGTCAGTAATAAAGATAAGGTGACAATGCGGGATTTTGTTTATATGATATCCGATATACGCGGCACAAAAAGGCCTACCAAATCCATCCCGGTGCCCTTAGCCAAATTTCTTGCTTCGTCGTTAGAATTTTACGGAAGATTAACAAAAAGCGAATCCCCGCCGTTTCTTACGAAGGCGCGCATAAAAGTAGCCAGTCTGAATCTCGATTTTGATATTTCCAAAACGGTCGAAGACCTCCGTTACGCCTCCAGGATAACTATACGAGAAGGATTGGAAAAGACTCTTAAGTCATAAGAGAGGAAAGTGCCGTGAATGAGGTAATGGCAAATATCAAAAACCGCCGCTCAAGAAGAGCGTTTCTCGACAGAAGTATTCCGGCGGAAATAATCGAAGAAATACTTGAAGCCGGCAGGTACGCCCCGAGCGCGCTCAATAAACAGCCCTGGAAATTTATCGTTATAGCTAACAAAGAAGTTATCCGGCAACTGTCGGATATTATCCGGGGCATAATGACAAGACTGGCGTCATTGTTGCCGCTTCTCAGGATTATACAACCGGAATTACGCGATCCCAAGATAGTCGGCGCCATAAAGAAGACGGTATCCAGCAGTACGGACGCCATCTTTTATAATGCGCCCCTTCTTATTTTAGTTATCGCCGCTAATAATGCCGGCCGCTATGCCGTAAAAGACTGTACTCTTGCGTCCCAGAATATGATGCTATATGCTCATTCGTTAGGTATCAGCAGTTGTTTTATAGGCCGGGGAGACCTTTTAGCCCTGAGTAAACATGCTAAACATATTATAGGACTACCGCCGGGCCACAAAATACACACTGCCGTCGTTTTCGGTTATGTACCGATAGACGAAAATATTTCGGTTCCGGAAAGGCGAAAAGATAATATCGTAAACTGGATACGCTGATGAGAGAATCTTTAGGACAGTACAGGACTCGTGACGGCAAATCGCTTTCTTTCAGAAAGTGGCAGGGTACCGGCGATGTTATAATCTACCTTCACGGCATTGAATCCAATTCCGGATGGTTTTCCCAGCTTGCTTCGCAGCTTGCCGGCCGGGGCTTCATATTGTACGGCATAGACAGGCGCGGGTCAGGATTGAATAATGAGGGTAGGGGCGATATAAGCGATTATAATATTTTTTTCGACGACATAGAAGACGCTTTAAAGTTTGTAAAAGAGCAGAATATCGGCAAAAAGGTATATCTTCTGGGTATATGCTGGGGGGCGTTATTGGCCGTAAATTATTCTCTGCGAAAAAGGATAAGCCCGGACGGCCTCATACTATTGTCTCCGGCGATATACAGGAAAGTCGACCTCACGACGGCGGTAAAGATTTTTGCAAAAGTTAGTTCGTGCCTTTATCCGGGAGCGCGGTTTAAGATTCCTATAAATGACAGGATGTTTACGGATAATCAGCGATATATCGATTTTATAATAAGCGATAAGATGCGGTTGCGCTCTCTGACAACCCGTTTTTTTAACCAGATTATCAGAATGGAGACGGATTTCGAGGCAATCAAGAATGGATTGCTCTTACCCGTTATACTGCTGTTTGCCGGCCACGACGAGATCGTTGATAATGAAAGAGTAAGGAGGTGGTTTAACGGCATATTATCGCAGGATAAGACTATACGGGTATTTGATAATTTTCACCATGTCATGCCCTTCGAGGAAGACATAACACCGCTTGTAGATTGCATAAACAGCTGGGCAGGAGAGAGGGAATCATCCGTTGAAGTTCAAAACGTCAAAAATTGATATATTCGCAGTCGATATTCCTTTTAAAATGAAATTCGGACACGCTGCAAAAAAAAGAGTGAGCTCCGAAAGCATATTTGTGCGCGTGGAGGCCGAAAGCGGCGAAGTAGGTTTCGGCGAGTCTCTTCCGCGCCATTATGTAACAGGAGAGGATCAGATTTCGGTAATCTCAGCCCTGAAGGAAAAGCTTCCGGGGGCAGTATTGGGCAGGTCACTCAGTTCCTTTAAGGAGGCCGTAGCGCTTTGCGATTCTCTCGTCGGTTTAAAAGGCGCGGCTAAATGCGCCATTGAATTAGCCATCCTGGATGCAGCCGGTAAGGTTTTTAATTGTTCCGCGGCGGATCTTTTTGATAAAACCCCGGGCGGCAATTTAAGGTATAGCGTTGTAATAGGAAGCGAAGCTCCGCTAAAGGCAGGCCTTTCAGCATTGAAGTGCAGATTATACGGTATTAAAGCTATAAAACTGAAAGTAGGGGATCCGGGCGATATCGGGAGGTTGAGAATAGTGCGGAGAGCGGCTGGAGCGGATGTTGATATAAGATTGGATGCGAATTGCGCATGGACTGACGACGAGGCAATTAACAATCTGGCTATTATGCGAACGTTTAATTTTAGCGTAATAGAAGAACCCGTGAAGAAAGGTAATACGCAATCTCTCAAGAAAGTAAGCGCGGCTATTCCGGAGCCCGTCATGGCCGATGAATCGATGTGCACTATTGATGATGCCAATAAACTTGCGGAAGCGCGGGCCTGCAAGATGTTTAATATAAGGATATCGAAGTGCGGCGGCATTCTTAATTCTATTAAAATCGCCCGGATCGCAAAAGCGGCAGGCATTATGTGTCAGTTGGGCTGCCAGGTAGGAGAATCCGGCGTTTTATCGGCCGCCGGCAGGCACTTCGCCGCCTGCACGGAAGGCATAAAATACCTGGAAGGATCATACGCTAAATTTTTATTAGCGGAAGATGTGGTAAATGAAGATGTGAGCTTCGGATACGGAGGCAGCGCGCCTTTATTAACGGGGGCGGGATTGGGCGTTACGGTAAACGAGAGCATCCTTAACAAGTATAAAAAAAATAAAATTACCATCCAATAGCACAAAACGTTTAACAGGGGCTTAGAAAAATGAATATAGCGTCGCAAGTTGTCAGGACTTATGTACTCAAAGCGAACGCTTTCGAAAGGGCCACAAAATGTCCTCTCGAAAGTCAAAAAAAGATAATTATGGAGTTCATAAGGCGCAATAAAGATACGGTTTACGGTAAAGAGCATGGTTTCGGGAATATGCGCTCTATTGAGGATTACCAGAACGGTGTCCCCTTGAATAACTACGAAACTTTGCGTCGTTACGTAGATCGCCTTATGTGCGGTGAACGTAATATACTGACTGTTGATAAGCCCGTCCTCTTCGGGGTAACAAGCGGCACCATGGGTAAGCCGAAGTATATACCGGTTACCGAATATTCGCGGAAAAAGAAAAAAGAAGTCATGGATCTATGGGCTTATTACGCCTTTAGAGACCATCCTCAGATATTAAGCGGTAAGATACTGGCGATAGTCAGCCCCGAAACGGAGGGATTTACAACGAGCAGGGTTCCCTTTGGAGCCGAATCCGGTCATGCTTATCGAAATTTATCACGGGCAGTGAGAAACCTTTACGTTTTGCCCTACGAAGTCTTCCAGATACCTGATTACGAGGCAAAGTATTATTGCATCCTGAGAATAGCGATAGAGCGGAATATATCTAATATCGCGGCTTTAAATCCCAGTACTATACTTTTATTATGCCAAAAGATCGAAAAGATAAAAGATGCGGTGATTGAAGATATAAGACACGGCACCCTGAACGGGAAATTGAACCTCTGCAGCGAAATAAGGAGTAAAATAGAAGCCACCTTAAAGCCCAACCCAAGACGGGCCAGTGAACTTTCGGCATCAGCAAAAAACAGGGGAGGCGAACTTTTGCCTATGGACATATGGCCGAAACTCGCACTTATCGAATGCTGGAAGGGCGGCAGCGTCGGGGTGTATATCTCCTACCTGAAAAAATATTTCGGCGATAAGGCAGCAATAAGAGATTTCGGATATCTATCAAGCGAAGCGCGCGTTTCGATACCTATGTGCGACTCGGGTTGCGGCGGTACGCTGGCCATAACCAGCAATTTCTATGAATTTGTGCCGCGCCATGAGATAGAATGTGCAAATAAACACTTTCTGCTTCCGCATCAACTTGATGTAGGAAAAGAATATTATATAATTTTGACTACGCCGGGCGGTCTTTACCGGTATAATATCGATGACGTAATAAGAGTATCGGGATTTTTTAACAATACGCCGGTGATAGAGTTTGTGCAAAAGGGTTCCATAGTATCTTCGGTGACGGGAGAAAAGATTTACGAGATGCAGATAGACGAAGCCGTTAACAAAGCCGCGCAGCACACCGGAGCCGACCTTCAGTTTTTCGCGGCATTTGTAGAATGGAAACCGATTCCGAGGTACACCTTTGTGGTGGAATTCATGAACGAGCTCTCCAGGGACGGCAAAGTGGCATTGCTGAGACATATTGAAAATGAACTTATCAAATTGAACATCGAGTATGATACAAAAAGACGCTCACAGCGGTTAGGAGATCCGGTACTCAAGGTAGTCCCGCGAGGGGCGTTTGAAGCGTATAGATGTAAGAGGGTAAGAGAGGGGTCTCATGACGGGCAGGTCAAGATACCCAAACTTACCAATGATGCATGCTTCCAGGATAACTTTACAATCCTTGAAGAAATAAAAGCGTAAAAGGAGGAGAAAGTGGCTAAGGCAATAATAGACGAAACCCTGTGCACCGGCTGCGGCCTGTGTGCGGCAAGCTGTCCCGAAGTATTTGAAGTGGAAAGTGACAATCTCGCGCATGTGAAGAGCACGAAACCATGCGATTGTGATTTGCAGCAAGTTGCGAGCGAATGCCCGGTCGGGGCGATATCGGTCGAATAAGTTTTGTAAAAGGGCGGCAATTCTTTAAGGTGTTGAGACGTTGCCGCCCTTTTAAATTTTTTGATAAAAAGGAATTTACTTTAATGAGAAAACTTATAGCTATATCCGTTATTTTGGCCTGTTCGTATACTGCCTTTGCCGGAGGGGCATTTTTTTCCGACCAGGATCTTAAAATAGCGGTACCTTTTGATAAATCGTACGATTACAATAGTATGCTGGTCACAAAGGTTATAGACGGCGATACACTTCGCCTTGAGAACGGCGAAAGTGTAAGATTAATAGGGGTAGATACCCCGGAAAGCAAGGTTAACGCCAAACTCAAGCGTGACTCTAAACGTACAAACAAAGATTATGAAACCATAATAACCATGGGCAAGGCAGCCGCAGAATTTACCAAAAAGCTTGCGGATGCCAGGCGCGTAAAGCTTGAATTTGATGTCGAGAAGCGGGATAGGTACAATAGGCTGCTTGCTTATGTGTATCTACCGGATGGTAAGATGCTCAATGCAGAGATAGTAAAGGCAGGTTACGCTCAGGTAATGACCATACCGCCTAACGTGATGCATCAGGACATGTTTCTGCAATTGCAGGAAGAGGCGCGCGAAAGTAAAAGAGGCCTTTGGACGGAATAGAGTTGTTGACAATTTCTAAGGTCGTGGTATACTCACTGATAATAATATGGCGAAAATCATTGCTTTAAAAACAACGATATTTTCCGCGCTTATTTTTTCCATAACATTGTTATCCCCCTCGCTTTTAAGAGCCCAAAACATACCCGCCGGAGAACAACCGGGTGCCCAGGCAGGCCGTTTTCAGCAGGACGTTGAAAAGGCAAAACAATCACTCGAAAAAAAGCGGCTAAAACTTCCCCCTGTAGAGATTGAGAAAGAAAAAGAAGAAAAACCCGCCGCAGAAGGCGTATCATTTATCCTGAAAGAAATCCGGATTACAGGCACTACTATTTTTAAACCCGAAGATTTTCGCCCCATATATGAACCTTACCTTAATAAGACCGTATCCTTTAAAGACCTTGAAGTAATTATGGAGAATATAAAGGCCAAATATAAAGAGAAGGGCTATCTTACAACTACGGCTTATATTCCCGAGCAGGAAGTTAAAGACGGGAAGATAGAAATCAGGGTGCTTGAAGGCAGGTTGGGAGAGGTGAAGGTAGAAGAAAATAAATGGTTTGCTGCCGCCGTGGTAAAAAGGTACATCCACGCAAAAAAAGGCGCGCCCCTGAATATTTTAAAACTGCAAAAGGACCTGCTGCGGCTCAATCAGAATCCGGATCTGGAGATAAAAGCAATCCTCTCGAAAGGCCAGGAAGTCGGCACCTCCGATATAATAGTGAAGGTGGCGGATAAATTTCCCTACCATGTGGGGGCCAGCGTCGATAATCTGGGTACGCGCCTGGTCGGGAGGTACAGGACATCCATTTCATTTCGAAGCACAAACCTGACCGGCGGCAACGATTCCATTTTTGTAAATACACTCATGAGCCGGTCATCGGCAGGAGATTTCGTAAGCTATAAAATGCCGCTGGATACTTATGGCACCGACATCGGCATAGACTATACCTATTTCAGGATGAGATTGGGCAAGGAGTATAGATCCGAAAATATCAGCGGCGATACTCAGATATATACCCCCTATATATCCAAAGAGATATATCTTTCGGAGAGGTTACAGGCGAATATCAAAAGCGGCCTCGAAATCAAGTCGGTTAAGAATAGGACGAGAGGCCGGATTACGACAAACGACCAATTGCGCCTGCCGTATTTAGGTTTTGAGTTTACAGGCACGGATTCTCTTTTTAGCGGCGGGCAAACGACGTTTCTTCCTAAATTTGTTTTCGGGACGTCTGATTTCCTGGGTGCTTCTCCGCGGGACCACACGCTTGCCAGCAGAGCCGCCACAGGAGGGTTCTTCTTTAAATACGAACAGGTCCTGCAGCGTATTCAAAAAATGCCGTTCGACAGTTATCTGTCTATACGCTCGCAGTTTCAATCTACCACACATACACTTCCGTCGTCCGAACAACTGCAGCTCGGCGGCGCGTACTCTGTCAGGGGTTATCCGGAAGGCGACTATCTTGCCGATGTGGGAGCAAATTTGAATTTGGACTGGGTTTTTCCTATGTACCTTATCCCGGAGAGCTGGAAATTACCACATGCGGATACGCCGTTACGTCATCAGATAGAACCTGTAGTTTTTGTGGATCTGGGGGGCGGCAGGCTGCTGAAACCCGCAGCCGGAGAGAGAAGGGATAAAGTGCTTTTAGGAGTCGGCGGCGGCCTGAAGGTACGTTTTAACAAAAATCTGTTTCTTAATCTGTTGTGGGCGGACCATATAGGGAATCAACCTACGGATTCAATGGGAGAGTCGCATTTTCATATGACATTCCAGTTTGAAATATGAACTCCAAAGAATGGATAAATAAATATGAACATTAGACCAAAAATTACGTTTCTTATCTGTGCAGTCGTATTGGTTTTTATTGTCTTCGGAATGTTCGTCGGCTATTTTTGCATCTTTGATTCTATGCAAA